>JAIRUQ010000075.1 GCA_031254315.1 Treponema sp. | reverse complement strand
CAAAAATTTGTTTTTCATGCGGCCCTCCCTTCGGTCAGCAACCCTATGTATGCGTCTTCAAGAGAAGCGCTGTGCAACATTTGTTTCAACTCCGCAGGCTTGCCGGAAAAGACAATCTTCCCGCTTTGTATCATGCAAAGTTTGTCAACATTTTCCGCCTCGTCAATGTAATGCGTAGTGAGAAAAACCGTCGTGCCGTGCTCTTTGCGGGTGTTGTTAATATAATTCCACAAATCGCGGCGGCTCACCGGGTCAAGCCCCTGCGTGGGTTCGTCAAGGAACAGCACGGCCGGCCGGTGCACAAGGCTGCGGATGATTTCAATTTTCCGCTGCATCCCGCCTGAAAATGTTTTGAGCGGCTTGTTCAGCTTGTCCGCGATGCCCATAATAGTTGCCAGTTCCATAACACGGTCGCGGTATTGTTTCGGCATCCATTTGAAAAAGGGGCGGTAGCCGTACATTCCGTACATACAGGCGTGGAGCCTGATGTTTTCTTCCGCCGAGAGATCGAGGTCAAGGCTCGGCTTCTGAAAGATGATGCCGATGTTTTCTCGTACTTTTCTCGCTTCACGGTCAATATCGTAACCTGCGATGGTAATGTTACCGGATGTTTTGGCAAGCGTGGTCGTAAGGATCGAAATAGTTGTCGTTTTCCCCGCGCCGTTCTGCCCGAGGAACGCGAAAAATTCTCCTTCGCCGACCGAAAAACTGATGTTATCCACCGCCGCTTCACTTGCGCCTTTGTAGCGTTTGGTAAGGTTTTGCACCGTGATGACCGCATTACTCATTTCGGTTACCCCTGTTTTGTTCGGTTCTTTCCCCGAATCCATGCAAGGGTGAAAAGCGGCGGTGCATTTCATTTTCCATGAACTCTTTGCGTTCGTCTTCGCTCATGGTCATCCATTTTTCACGTAATTTGTTATCGTGGTGAAACAAATGTCCGCCCATTCCCCTGTGGCGGTTGTGCAAACCACCGCCCAGACCGCCAAATAACAGCCGCCCCAGAATCAGAAGTCCTACAGATTGCAGGTAATTAAGCTCCATAAGTCCAAAAATCTGCGTCATAAGGGCATTCCACAACAGCATAACAGCCGCTCCAAAAACCGCGTACATTGCAAGCATGATTCCAATGCCTGCAAACCTGAATTTAAATGTGTTTCTCATAATATATTCTCCTTAATTTAGTAGACGAATGAGACGGGAAAATATTTTATTCGTGGCGAGGATTTAATACCCCCACCCATTGGGGGCGGTTATAAATGTATTAAACCCGAGTCCAAATACTTATTGAGAACAACATACCCCATTGCTCTGCGGCGGGGTATGTTGATGGTTTGAGGAAATTTTCAGAATACTGTCGTGCCAACCAATTGGTGCGGTTCCTGTTTCAGGGCTTCGCTGATATTGTTTATCAGATTCGAAAAGTGTTCTATGAAACTGTCCAAATTTTCTTTCATATAATTTATGTCTCCGGCTTTGCATGCGGTCTCAAGCTGTGCGGCTTCTGCTGAAAATTCTGTCATTCCGAGATTCGCAGTTACACCCTTGACCGCATGAGCTTGATGGGTAATCTCAGTAATGTCTTCGGCGGAATCCCTGAATGTTAAAATCCGTTTTTTGGCATCAGCGCAGAAAAGGGAAAGCAGTTTGCGATACATTTCCTCTTTGCCACCGGTCAGAGTAATGCCCCGTTTTACATCAATGCCGGGAATCGTTAGGGGCTGGGGCTCGTTATTCGGAGTATAGTACTGCTTCCATGTTGCATTCTGGTAGTTATGATCAGTTTCCCTATTCTCTGTTCTCTGTTCCCCGATCCCCTTCTTTTCCCTTTTCTCCCTCAGTATCCAGCGATGGAGGATTTCATCCAGCTTGGAAACATCAATAGGTTTTGCAAGAAAATCATTGAAACCCTTTTCGATAAACATTTCCCGCATTCCCACAACGGCATTGGCGGTTAAGGCAATGATCGGAACGGCAGGACGGACAATTCCCCACGCCTGCTGTTCCGCTTCCCATTCCCGGATTGCCCTGGTTGCTTCAACACCGTCCATTACCGGCATTATGTGATCCATAAACACCAGATCGTAATAATGACGTTTCACCATTTCTACGGCTTCAGTTCCGCTGAGACAGGTGTCTACTGTTGCTTGATAGGGCGCTAACAATCCCTCGGCGACTTTGAGGTTGATGGCAATGTCATCTGTTACCAGTAGCCGTGCATGGGGCATGATGAACCTGATGTTGCCGGAACTATCAACGAAACTTTTGGCATCCGCTTTCCCATTGAGAATATTGCCAATGGACAGGGACTGTACCGGCAATGACACAAACCGTACGTTGGGGATAGGCGCTTCCGTTCCCCATTCTACCATAAGGGCAAAAGACGGCTTTTTCCTGCCGGAGAAACCAGCATCGTTTCGCTCTATTATTGTTTTGATTTTTTTATAGAGTCCGTAGCCGGAAAATACATAATACCATTCTTCGCGTAACAGAGCTTCGGCAAATTCTTCAGGTGTTGTAGTCAGTGCGTAGGGGACACCCATGTTTTCCAGCGACCAGCATACCGATTTTCCGTAGACGGTACGGCTTTCATACACCAGCACCTTTTTATCCGCCGCGTTTTCCACTGACGCAAAAGATTCTGTTGAACTGACACCCTGGGGAATAAGGACTGTGAAAATACTCCCCTTGCCGTATTCACTTTTTACGCTGATGCTTCCCCCCATTGCTTCGCAGAGTTTCTTGGTAATGGCAAGCCCCAGACCCGTTCCCTCAATGCCCCGATTCTTCTTCGTATCAAACTGAACAAAACTGCCGAATAGTTTTGCCTGATCTTCAGGTTTTATACCTTTGCCGGAATCGGTAACGGTAATTTCCAGCCATACCTGTTCATTTTCACGTTTCTGCGCGGTAATTGATAAACTGATATGTCCTTTATCAGTGTACTTTGCCGCATTGGACAGAAGATTAAGCAGTATCTGCCGTAATCGTGTTTCGTCTCCGAAAAGATTATTGGGTATATTCCCATCGATATTGGTAAAAAACCGGATTGGCTTTTCCGTTAGCCGCATATGGATAATGTTGACCGTGTCGTTAATCAATGATGAAAGCATATACTTGACGGGAATAATTTCCATCTTTCTGGCTTCTATTTTTGAAAAATCAAGAATGTCATTGATAATGGAAATAAGGTTTGACGCCGCCTGTTTGATGTCCTGTGCCTCAGTTTTTGCGTCATCGGGAAGGTCACTTCGTAGCAGAAGTTCCGCCATGCCGGAGATGGCGTTCATTGGCGTGCGGATTTCATGGCTCATACTGGCGAGGAAATTGCTTTTGGTACGGTTTGCCTCCTCTGCTGTTTCCTTTAGCTCCTCAAGTTTCCTTTTCTGTTTTTCAATCAGCCTGTCTTTGGTTTTTCTGGTAGTTTCTATTACAACCATCACGGAAAGAACCAGAAAATACGTTACCAGCATACGGGTTGAAAACTCAAGATCGTAGATATAACGCGATGCATTGGCGATAAACATTTCCAGAGAAATCAACGTAATGAGTAGCGTTGATAATATTACGCCGGAATGCATTCCCAGTAGCATAATTGTAATCGAAGGATAAATATAGATAAACATAAAATTCGCTCCGTCTGATTCCCCTGTCCATGTAATCATAACGCATAGTAAACCGTAGGAAATCATTAGCACCATGGCTGGAATAAACTGCCGCATTTTTGTCCGGGCAAGTACGAAAGATACTATGCTAATGACAATCATGCTGATACAGGTAAAGGATGTTAAATATCGCTTCAGCATAAGATTCGGTACGGTAAATGCCGCAAGAGAAATAACGCCAAAGATAATGATGAAATTCAACAATACATACCGGATAAGGTAATCGGACATACCGAATTCCTTTTCTCCCCTGTATTTGCCCGATGTACCAATATTAAAAAGAAGATGTTTTAATTGCTTTTCGTTTTTTTTAATGCTCATACACTCTCCCGACCACCCTTTTATGATCCCAAAGAATGTGTATACAAAAACCGGATTTTTCCGACTCTTTATTATAATAATACTATATTTGATAAAAAAAGTCAAGTATAATATTCCTGTTTTTTGCAGAAAACAACATAGTAGACGAATAAGGCGGGGAAATATTGTATTCGTGGCGAGGGTTTAGTACCTCCGCCTATTGGGGGCGGTTTTAAAGGTATTAAACCCGAGTCCAAATACTTCTTGAGAACAACATACCCCGTTGCTCTGCGGCGAGGTATGTTGATGGTTTGAGGAAATTTTTCGATATTCAAAAGAATGTCTTGCATTTCGTCAAATGTCGCCTAACAGATGGTAGAAGTACGCCACCCGTTGGGTAGTTAGGCTATGCTGAGACGTTATTAGCCAATTTGACAAAAACTTAAAAGAAAAATGTATAGACATTTATATCAATTGTGTATATACTACCAAATAAGAATGAATTTCATTCTAAAAATTAATGAAAAAGGAGTTTAATTATGAAGAGTTTTACAACGCTAGACCTGCAATATGCACACAGGTTCTATGGGTTTAAAGGTGAAGCGCAATATCTGCACGGGCATACCGGGATACTGACTCTGGAAGTCGAAGATGCTATCAATACAGGAGTCAATATGGTATTCCCATGCAATGAAATCAAGAAAACCGCTTGGGATGTTTTGCAGAACTTTGACCATGCTCTTGTCTTACGGGAAGATGATCCATTGCTTCCCGCAATTCTCGCAGTGTACGAAACACAAGGCATCAAAAACGGAGACCCGACCAATAAGCAAAAAGGTCCTGCTTTCAAAACGGATCTTGCCACAGCTTATCCGGAATGTCGGCTGGTTGTTACCAAAGAAACAATGACCGTTGAAGGAATGATCAAAATCGTTTACGATTTGCTAAAGGATAAGCTGAATATAGTTAAGATTACGTTTACAAGCGGAGTAAACGGCGCAACAGAAGTATACGAGCCAAAAAAGACCAAAGCTCGTTGCCCGCTATGTGGAATTGAGTTAAATGAAAATGGCGTGTGTCCAAAATGCGGGTACAAAGCCTAAGACCTTCATGAACAGCTAGAATCGTCCGTGAATGTGCGTTAACGATGTTAACGCACATGGTACTTGTCTAACCATTCCAGTTCATAATTGATTGATATAATATCAAATCTCTTTAG
>JAIRUQ010000037.1 GCA_031254315.1 Treponema sp. | reverse complement strand
ATTGTTTTCACTGATGATTTAAATCTTAAAAAATTAGAAAAAGTTTTCTATGATTTTAAATCTCCTCCTATTAATGTTGAAATATTAAAAGAAGAAAAAGGATATTTATTTATAGGAAGTCCACCGTTGCGTATAGAAGTAATTAGCAATGCAGATGGTATTAATATAAAGGATTGTTACAAAAGAAAAAATATTGTTGAAATAGATAATGTTAAAATAAATATAATTTCAAAAGATGATTTAATCACAAATAAAAAATCAACAAATAGATTAAAAGATCATTCTGATGCAGAAGTTCTTGAAAATTATAAAATTAATCCTAACATTAATACTAAAAATATTCTTAAATTAAGATTGATATTATCGAATATTGTTGGCGCTTATGGTAAACAACTTGAAGAAGAAAGGGCTGATATAAAAAAAAGAAAGAAAGATAATAATTATAAAAATGATTTGAATATTGTTAATAAAACAATATTGTTATATAATAAAGCATTAGATACAAAAAGCGAAAATGATGTATTTGCTCTTCATAATTCATTTAAGAAAAACCCTTTAACAGATGATATTTATGACATTTTCAGATATAAAATATTAAGAAATAAAATATATAATGAAATAGAATATAGATTTAAATTGTTACTTAAAAATGAATATTCATATTTAATAAATAATAAAAATAGTAATGGTGGCAGAAAATAATTTATGAAAAAGTTGTTCTTATTATCTTTATTATTTTAACCGCCGTATTTGCTTTTGCGGCTAAATAAAAATTTGAAAGCATCAAGGTAGCTAAGGGAATAGAGGCAGACCAAGATACAATATAAAAGCAGGGGATTCCTCAAAATTTATGAAAAAAGGAGAACCGGCGGTACTTCCAAATAGGCGGAAAAATAGCCGAATTTTAGCCCCAAAAAATCAAAAAATATTTACCAAAACACTTGACAAAAACATGCCTTTTTGTTAGGGTAGACTTAGGTAAACAAAGGCGTTTATCGATAAATTGGCTTGAGGTCGGTTTCTCGGTAAGCGCCTTTTTCATTTTTACGATAAACAAAGGCGTTTATTGATAAATTGGCTTGGGGTCAGTTTGTCGGTAAACGCCTTTTTTATTTTTTGAGGAGAAAAGGATGAAGGATATTTCAGATTTGTTCGGAAGCATGGTTTTCAGCGATGAGGTAATGAAAGCACGGCTTCCCAAAGAAACTTATAAGGCATTGAAGAAAACAGTGTCTGAGGGGACGCCTCTGGAGATTGATGTCGCCAATGTGGTTGCCGGCGTAATGAAGGATTGGGCGCTTGAAAAGGGGGCAACCCACTTTACCCACTGGTTCCAGCCGATGACAGGAAATACAGCCGAAAAACACGACAGTTTCATTGAGCCGGATGACGGCGGCAAGGTTATCATGGCGTTTTCGGGGAAAGCGCTTGTCAAAGGAGAGCCGGACGCTTCAAGTTTCCCGTCGGGCGGACTTCGCGCTACATTTGAGGCAAGGGGTTATACAGTCTGGGATGTTACTTCGTTTGCCTTTGTCAAAGACGGCACGCTTTTCATCCCCACAGCTTTTTGTTCGTATTCAGGAGAAGCGCTGGACAAGAAAACTCCTCTTTTGCGTTCTATGGAAGCGGTTGACAGGCAGGCGATCCGCATATTGCGGCTGTTCGGCAACACGACCGCACAGCATGTAAGCACAACGGTAGGTCCTGAGCAGGAATATTTTTTGATCGACAAAGAGATGTTCTTAAAGCGCCCCGATCTGGTTTATACGGGCAGAACATTGTTTGGAGCGCGTCCGCCAAAAGGTCAGGAACTTGAAGATCATTATTTTGGCTGTTTAAAGCCGAGAATTTCCGCGTATATGAAAGAGCTTGACGAGGAACTTTGGAAACTCGGAGTCTACGCAAAAACCAAACACAACGAAGTCGCTCCCGCACAGCATGAACTTGCGCCTATATTTTCAACGACAAATATCGCCACCGATCACAATCAGCTTACGATGGAATTGATGAAAAGTATTGCCACCAAACATGGCTTGGCGTGCCTGCTTCATGAAAAACCGTTTGCCGGAGTCAACGGAAACGGCAAGCACAACAACTGGTCAATCGCAACAGACACAGGCATCAATCTGCTTGAGCCGGGCGAGACGCCGTATGAGAACGCGCAGTTCCTTCTGTTTTTGACAGCGGTAATTAAAGCGGTAGACGATTATCAGGATTTACTGAGGGTCTCGGTTGCGAGCGCAGGAAACGACCATCGTCTTGGAGCGAACGAAGCGCCGCCTGCCATTGTGTCTGTGTTCCTCGGCGAAGAATTAACGGCGATTATGGAAGCCATTGATGCAGGAACAGCTTATAAGGACAGAGAGAAAGACCAGATGGAAATCGGTGTAAGTGTTCTGCCTCACTTCCCAAAAGATTCGACCGACCGCAACCGTACATCGCCGTTTGCGTTTACAGGAAACAAGTTTGAGTTCCGCATGGTGGGTTCGGCGTTTTCGATTGCCGGTCCCAACATCGTGTTGAATACGGTAGTCGCCGAAACTTTGCGGCAGTTCGCGGAAATTCTGGAAGAGGCAAAAGATTTCAAGGCTGATCTTTCCGCGCTTATTAAGAAAACTTTCCATGAGCATAAAAGGATTATCTTTAACGGTAATAATTATGCCGAAGAGTGGACAGTTGAAGCGCAGAAACGGGGACTTTCAAACTTAAGGACAACTGTGGACACTCTTCCCGAATTCGTGTCAGGAAAGAGCGTTGATCTGTTTACAAAACATGGCGTGTTCACAGGAAACGAAATTTATTCGCGCTATGAAATTCTTTTAGACAGTTATTGCAAGACTCTTCATATAGAAGCGCTTACGATGATTGATATTGTTAAGGGAAAAATCATTCCTGCCTGTGTCGATTTTCAAAACGATCTTGTAAAACTTTTACAGAAAAAGAAAGCATGCGGCGATTATGATGTTTCTCTTGAAGAGAATCTGCTGGGCAACATTGCCAAGCTGTCGGCTTGTCTGCCTAAAAAGCTGACTGTGCTTGAGGAACTTTTGGAGTCCAAAGAAGAGACGGAGGTTCTCGCTCATGCGATTTTTTATCGTGATAAGGTAATTAGCGCGATGTCGGAACTGCGTTTTATTGTTGACGAGCTTGAAACGCTTGTGGCAGGCAAATACTGGCCTATTCCGGTATATGCCCAAATGCTTTACAGCGTTGTGTAAATTTTGTGAGAGGTTGTTATGGATAATTATATTATAACAATAGCGCGCGGCTTTGGAAGCGGCGGAAAACAAATCGGGCTTGATCTCTCGCGCGAATTAAATATCCCCTGTTATGAAAGCCAGATTCTTTCCATGGCGTCTGAGTTTAGCGGGATAAGCATAAAAAAGTTTACGCAGGTTGATGAAAAATTAAGGGGCTCCGGTTTTTTGCAAAAGCTGAAAGCTCTGCCAAATATTGATAACATTGTATCTCCGTCTGAAAAAAAGTTTGTTTCTGACAATAATATTTTCAGTATTCAGACAAGAATTATACGTGAATTGGCAGGCAAGGAGTCGTGCATCATTATCGGTAAATGCGCGAATTATATTCTGCGTGATCTAAACAATGTTATTAGCGTTTATATCGAAGCGCCTCGCGCGTATTGTCTTAGAAGAATTATGGACAAGTTGGGAGTAACGGAGGATGAAGCGCATAAATTGATCGCAAAAACGGATAAATACCGCGCGGATTATTTTCATCATTATACAGGCGGACGAATTTGGACGGACCCTGTTCTGTATGATATGACATTGAACAGCGAAAGGATAGGGAGTGAAAAGTGTATTCAACTTATTAAAGAATACATAAAGATCAAATTTACATAATGTAATACGTTTTGTATTACATTATGTATTACAGTCGTAAAAAAGGACGTTGTCCTTTTATATAATTTAAGGAGGATTTGGAAAATGAAAATGAAAAAGACAACTTGTATTAGAGCCATTGCAGTTCTTGCGCTTGGCGTGTTTATCGCCGTTGGTATGATGGGATGCAAAAAACAAGATGGCAACACCGTTAAAGTGGGGCTTCTTCACTCTCTGACAGGACCCATGGCAATCAGCGAAATGTCTGTAAGAGACGCTGAAATTCTTGCTATTGAAGAGATCAATAGAGCGGGCGGCGTGTTGGGCAAACAGATTGTTTATGTCGAAGAAGACGGCGCTTCAGTGCCTTCTACTTTTGCGACAAAAGCGGAAAAACTTGTGGGGCAGGATAAAGTCGCCACGGTGTTCGGTTGCTGGACTTCGTCTTCACGTAAGGCGGTCAAATCGATATTTGAAGATTATGACAGCCTGTTGTGGTATCCGGTTCAGTATGAAGGAATGGAGCAGTCGCCCAATATTATTTATACAGGCGCGGCTCCCAACCAACAGATTGTTCCGGCTATTGAATACCTGATTGAGCAGGGGTATTCAAAGTTTTTCCTGCTTGGTTCGGACTATGTGTTTCCACGCACTGCGAATATGATTATTCGCGCTCAGGTCAGAAGCGCAGGACTTGATGTTGTAGGCGAGGAATACGCCGCAATGGATCAGACCGATTTCGCGGCTATTATATCAAAGATTGAAGCGGCAAGACCGGACATTATTGTAAATACGTTAAACGGTACAGGCAACGTTTCTTTCTTTAAGCAGATGTCAGAAAAGAACTATGACGCTTCCCGTTATATGACAATGTCTTTCTCTATCGCTGAAGAAGAAGTCGCGGCAATCGGAGCGAACATTTTGAAAGATCATCTGGTGTCATGGAACTATTACCAGACCACCAACACGCCGGAGAACGCAAACTTCGTCGCGGCGTACAAAGCGAAGTTCGGAGCGAACCGTGTAACAAGCGATCCTGCGGAAGCGGCGTATTGCGGTGTTTATCTATGGAAAGCGGCGGTCGAGATGGCTGGCAGTTTTGATGTTGATAAAGTTCTTGCCGCGATTAGAACCGGAAACATTTCATTCCAAGCCCCCGAAGGCAGAGTTGTTATTGATGCGACAAACCAGCACTTGTCCAAGCCTGTGCGTATCGGCAGGGTTGCCACAAACGGCTTGATCGATGAAATTCACGCGACCAGCGGACCTGTCGCTCCCGATCCATATTTAGCTACTTACGCTTGGGCAGTGAGTGCGGGAATTAGACCGCTAGAATAGGAGCAAACAATCCCCGGCATGACCGTGTGAGTATTCGCGCGGTTATGCTGACGGATTTTTGGGAGATATAATGACACAGTTTATCAATGCGGCTTTTAACGGACTCAGTTTAACATCAATTATATTGCTGACTTCATTGGGACTTGCCATCACTTTTGGACTCATGCGTGTTATCAATATGGCGCACGGCGAGTTTGTGATGATTGGCGCGTACATGACTTATTTGACTCAGCAGTTTTTTATCGCTTTCCTTCCCGAAAGTTTATTCAGTCTGTATTATTTCGCGGCGATTATTGTGGGTTTCTCGGTAACATTTGGCTTAGGCTGTCTTATGGAATGGTTGATGATCTCCCGTTTGTACGGGCGTGATATAGACAGCCTGCTTGCCACTGCCGGAATCAGTATCGTTCTACAGCAGGCGGCAAGGCACATCTTTGGTGCGCAGGGAGTGAATGTAACAGCTCCTTCTTTTTTAAGGGGCGGATTTTCAATAGGTAACAACACCTTTTCATACAACCGTTTGTTTATCATCCTGTTTGTAGCTTTTATTCTGTTCGCTGTCTATCTACTGTTGTATCGCTCCAACTTCGGCAGACAAATGCGCGCTGTTATGCAAAACCGTCCTATGGCGCAGTGCGTGGGAATTAACTCGCGCATGGTGGACAACATCACTTTTAGCATTGGTTCGGGGCTTGCGGGTATGGCAGGCTGTTCTGTCGCTCTGCTTGGTTCGATCGACGCGGCAGTGGGGCAGAATTATATTGTAAATTCTTTTATGGCAGTCGTATTGGGCGGCGTCGGCAAGTTGATAGGTACGGTTTTAGGCTCTTCAATTATAGGTTTCGCGGGGATCGGCGTTGAGAGTTTCACTTCGTCTTCTATCGCAAAAGCGGTTGTATTGTTGATCATCATACTGTTCTTGCAGAGGAAACCGCAGGGGCTGTTTACAATACGTAGCAGAAGTTTGGATGAATAGGGCGGCATTATGAGTATTTTCAAAAAACATGAGCACAACATTTACTTTGCTGTAATCATAGCCGCATTGGCAGTTATGCCAATATTACTTGCCGCCGGAGTAGTGGGAGCGCCTATAATTATTTTTCTTGGCAAATGTATCGCCTTTGCGATTGTTGCCATTGGTTTGGATTTAATTTGGGGCTATACCGGCATACTCAGTTTGGGGCACGGGCTTTATTTCGCTCTCGGCGGCTACGCTATGGCGATGTACTTAAAAATGCAGGCGACAGGCGGACAGATCACCGAGTTTATGCACACGGGAGGTCTTTCAAAACTTCCGTTAATATGGAAACCATTTTTGTCTATGCCGCTTGCGCTCTTTTTGATGATTGCGGTTCCGGCGGCGTTGGCGTATGTAATAGGATATTTTATTTTTAAGAACAGGGTTAAGGGCGTTTACTTTTCAATTATTTCGCAGGCGTTGACATGGGCGGCGTATTCGATTTTTATCGCAATGTCTCCTTATACTAACGGAAATATTGGCATAACGGAAATAAGGTCTGTGCTTGGAAACATTCGCGGCAGTGCAAATCAGGGGAAACTTCTGATTCTCTTTTATGCCGCGCTGATAATTTTAGCGTTGGCTTATGCGCTGTCGATTTATTTGGTGAACACAAAGTTTGGGAAATTGTTGATTGCGATACGCGACGGAGAGAACCGCACTTATTTTTCAGGTTATCGCGTCAGCAGATATAAGACATTCATTTATGTTTTGTCCGCTTGCCTTGCAGGAATTGCCGGGGCTGTGTTTGTCAACTTTAACGGAAGTATTACCCCGTCGCAGATGACCGTCACTTTCTCGATAAATATGATTATATGGGTTGCCATTGGCGGAAGGGGCACGATCATCGGAGCGGTCATCGGGGCGTTTTTGGTTAATTTGGGAGAGTACAATCTCAGTTCGGGGCGCATGGTTCAACTCTGGCCTTATTTGATCGGGTCAATATTCTGCGTTACCATTCTGTTCTTTAAGGGCGGATTGATGGGCTTGTTCACAGAACAAATCCCTGAGTTGATTGGAAAAATAAAAGGGAAGGTAAAAAACAATGACGCATCATGATAAAGACACAATATTGAAAATCAACAGTGTCTCGGTTAGCTTTGACGGTTTTTACGCCCTTAGTGAGGTCGGCATTTCTGTTAAGCGCCATACAATTCACTTTTTTATAGGTCCTAACGGAGCGGGAAAAACTACGCTGTTGGACATTATCTGCGCCAAAACCAAGCCCACAATGGGTACGGTTTATTTTTACCCCAAAGGCAAAGAGCAATTAAGGCTGACAGGAATGAAAGAACATGAAATCGCGCGGGACGGCGTTGGCAGAAAATTTCAAGTGCCGTCTGTCTTTGTCAACCTTACAGTTTTGGACAATATGATTCTCTCATTAAAAGGACACAAAGATATTTTCGATTCGATCTTTCGCCGTCCATCTAAAGAAGATTTTGACCGTATTGATAATGTTTTGGAAAAAGTGGGGCTGTCTGACCGCAAAGAAATCAAGGCGGGCTCTTTGGCGCACGGAGAAAAACAATGGCTGGAGATTGCCATGCAGTTGGTTTCCGAACCGGAACTTATAATGCTGGACGAGCCTGCCGCCGGAATGGGAAAGGCTGAAACTTTCAAGACAGGAGAACTGTTAAAAGAAATCAAACAGGAACATACCGTCATTGTAGTTGAACACGATATGGAATTTGTGAAACAGGTTGCAGATACCGTCACGGTACTGCATGAAGGCAGGGTACTGACCGAGGGTTGTGTGTCCGATGTTTTGGCAAATAAAACCGTGCAGTCGGTATATCTGGGAAGAGGCGGTGAAGACTGATGCTAAAAATAGAGAGGTTAGACGCCTGTTACGGAGAAAGCAGAGTAATACACGCTCTTGATCTGTCGGTAGAAAAGGGAAGCATTACATGTCTCATTGGCAGAAACGGCGTGGGTAAAAGCACAACGCTAAAAAGTATTATGGGGTTGGTAAAAACACCTGCGGGAAGCATTACGTTTGACGGGCACGATATAACCAAAATGCCGCCGTACAACCGTGTAAAATTGGGTATCGGTTATGTGCCGCAGGGGAGAGATATTTTTCCACAGTTGACGGTGCAGGAAAATTGGGAAATTGGTTTACAATCCAAAGGCGGCAAAGGTAAAATACCCGATTATGTTTTTGAGATGTTTCCCGTTCTGCCAAAGTTCGCAAAGCGCAAAGGCGGCGATTTATCGGGGGGGCAACAACAGCAGTTGGCGATTGCCAGAGCATTGGCGGCTGATCCCAAGATTTTGATTTTAGACGAACCGACCGAGGGCATCCAGCCGTCAATTATTCAGGACATTGGGGCGGCGATTCGCAAAATAAACTCAGAAATGGGAATTACCGTCCTGCTGGTCGAACAATATCTTGATTTTGTGATGCATATTTCCGGCTATTTGTATATTATGGAAAAAGGTAATATAGTTCTTAAAGACGCAACGAACAATTTAGACACAGAACATGTACAAAAAATTCTTACCGAATGAGCCATTTTCGAATAGGAGGATTTTATGCATTTAACGCCGAGAGAACAGGAGCGGCTCCTGATACACTCCGCAGGGGAGCTTGCGAAAAAGCGCAAAGAACGCGGCTTAAAACTGAATTATCCCGAATCGATAGCGTATATCACTGCCGAACTGCTTGAACTGGCACGTAACGGGCTGACCGTTACAGAACTGATGAGCGCAGGGAAAAAACTCCTCGCCTGTGATGATGTAATGGATGGTGTAGCCGAGATGATCCACGAGATACAGCTTGAAGCGACATTCCCCGACGGTACAAAACTTGTAACGGTACATGAGCCTATTATTCCGTCCGGTAAGGAAAATCCGGGGGAATTTATTTTTGATGATGATTTAATTACGATAAATGACGGTAAAAACACGACTCATATCGTAGTAACCAACACCGCCGACCGTCCCGTTCAGATCGGTTCACATTTTCACTTTTTTGAAGTCAACAAAGAATTGGACTTTGATCGAAAAGCCGCTTTTGGAATGCGGCTCGACATTCCCTCTGGCACTGCCACGCGCTTTGAGCCGGGAGAGAAAAAAACTGTCAGGCTGGTAGAAATCGGCGGAGCGCGTAACGGCTACGGATTAAGCGAATTGACAAACGGTAATATGGACAATCCAAAAGTAAAAACCGCCGCTCTCGAAAAAGCGAAAGCTCAAGGGTTTAAGGGGGTGTAAGATGTTTCAAATGACAAGAAAACAATATGCGAGCATGTACGGTCCCACAAAAGGCGACCGTGTCCGCTTGGGAGATACCAGTCTGATTATCGAAGTTGAAAAAGATTTAACCGTATACGGAGAAGAAGCGAAATTCGGCGGCGGAAAATCACTGCGTGACGGAATGGGGCAATCTTGCGGCGCGAAGGATGCTGACTGTCCCGATACAGTAATTACAAACGCTCTTATTTTGGATCACTCAGGCATTATAAAAGCCGACATCGGTATAAAGGACGGAAAAATTTGCGGCATTGGTAAAGCCGGAAATCCCGACATCATGGACGGAGTAACGGCAGGGCTTACCGTTGGCGCGTCAACAGAAATAATTGCCGGAGAGGGAATGATTGTTACCGCAGGCGGCGTTGATACGCACATACATTTTATAAGCCCGACTCAGATAGAAACCGCGCTGTACTCAGGCGTTACCACAATGATAGGCGGCGGAACCGGACCTGCGGACGGCACGAACGCAACGACTTGCACGCCGGGACAGTTCAATCTTGAAAAAATGCTGGAAGCGGCGGAAGCATATCCGATGAACCTCGGTTTTCTCGGAAAAGGTAACAGTGCAGATTCCGCCACTCTTATAGAACAAATAAAAGCCGGCGCATGCGGACTCAAGCTACATGAAGATTGGGGAACCACTCCCGCCACTATCCGCTCCGCTCTTGACGCGGCGGACAAGTACGACGTGCAGGTTTCAATTCACACCGACACACTCAACGAAGGCGGCTTTGTTGAAGACACTCTTGCCGCCATTGGCGGACGAGTCATTCACACCTATCACACAGAAGGCGCGGGCGGCGGACACGCCCCCGACATTATCAGGGCGGCGGCTCTGCCGAACATTCTTCCATCGTCAACTAACCCGACAATGCCGTTTACCGTCAACACAGTAGACGAGCATTTGGATATGTTGATGGTTTGCCACCACTTGGACAGCAAAGTGCCTGAGGATGTAGCATTCGCCGACTCCCGTATTCGCCCCGAAACCATTGCGGCGGAAGACGTGTTACACGATATGGGAATTTTTTCCATGATGAGTTCCGATTCGCAGGCAATGGGGCGTGTCGGTGAGGTCATAACAAGGACTTGGCAGACTGCAAGCAAGATGAAAGATCAACGGGGCACGTTGCCTGAGGACAGCGAGCGAAACGATAATTTCCGCGCGAAACGTTATGTGTCAAAATACACGATAAATCCTGCCGTTACTCACGGGATATCAGAATATATCGGCTCTGTGGAAGCCGGCAAGTACGCGGATTTGGTTATATGGAAACCCGCTCTCTTCGGCGCGAAGCCGGAGATGATCATAAAGGGAGGATTTATAATTGCTTCTAAAATGGGCGATGCAAACGCTTCTATTCCAACGCCTCAACCTGTAGTTTACACAAAAATGTTCGGCGCGGCAGGACTGGCACAGAACCGCACCTGTATAACGTTTGTGTCGGGCGTGGCGGCGAAAAATATTGTACAGCGTTTGGGATTGCGCCGAATAGTGCTGGCGGTCAAGAACTGCCGCTCGCTCTCAAAAGCGGATATGCATTATAATAACCGTACCGGAGATATAAAAGTAGACCCGGAAACCTATACCGTAACTGTAGACGGAGAGCGTGTAACGTGTAAACCGGCGGAGAAACTGCCGTTGACGCAGAAGTATTATTTATTTTAATAAGGGAACTTCTAAAAACTTCAGTTTTTAGAAGTTTTCGTACCCCAAGGAGAAAATTATAAATGCATGATTCATTACACGATAAGGATTCAGTAATTTTCTCCGAGGAACCTTTGAAAACCCAACCGGGGTTTTCGAAGGTTCCCATTATGATTATTGAAAAGATATTAGGAAATTTAGCAGACCGAAGTGCAGGAAAGCGTGTTGAGACGGTTTCCTTTGAATGGTTTGAACAGAACAACCGTATACTGAAAAAGGCTTCGTCAGACGGGACGGAAATAGGGCTTAAACTTTCTGAGCCTCTGTATGACGGGGCGGTTTTGTTTGAGGATGAGAGCAAAATCATCGCGCTCTCGCTGTTGCCATGCGAAGTTACAAAGGTAAGTGTTTCCTCCATGCAAGAGATGGGTCGCCTATGCTTTGAATTGGGGAACCGCCACTTGCCGCTCTCCATCGGAGACAGTTGGGTCAGTACGCCCTACGACAATCCGACCTTTGAGTATCTGCACAAACTAGGATTTCACTGTGAGCGTGTAACGGAGAAGTTTACGCCTGAAGTTGTCGTGCGTGGGCATGGAGATGTCCATGGACACGAACACGGACATCATCATCACCATGAATGAAATGCTTCCGCTCTACCATGCCTTTGACGCGCTTTTTCCTATCGGGGCGTACACCTTATCTGGCGGCATGGAAACTTATACGCAAATGGGCATAGTTTGCGACAAAGGTACGTTAAACGCTTTTTTGAACGCCCAAGTTTACATCCTTCCGTACAGCGACTTAGGCATAGCGGCAAAAGCCGCAGAGGGCATGGACTTCATTTATCTGGATCATTTGTGCGCCGCCATGAAACAGCCCCATGAAATACGGACAGGGAGCGAAAAAATGTGCTCCCGTTTCTTAAAAATACAATCGGAGCTGGCGGATTATCCGTCCCTGTCCGCTTACCGCGCGGAAATCGCGCAAGGACACTGCGATGGACATTATCCGGTAGCGGTGGGCTTATTTATCCGTGATACCGGCGTTCCGAATGGAGCGGCATTAGAAATGTATTGTTACAGCATTTTGTCTTTAACGGTAAACCATGCGGTAAAACTTATTCCGCTTGGTCAATCGGACGGACAGTCGGCGTTATTTGAAACTTTGCGCCTCATACCATCAGCCGTACAAAAAGCGTTGGTAGTTTCTATAGAAGATTTGGGTGTGTCGGGGTGCGGATTTGATCTGCGCTCAATACAGCATGAAACATTAAAAGGAAGATTATACAGTTCTTAAGGAAGGAAATTATGTCGTATGTAAGAATAGGCGTGGGCGGACCTGTAGGTTCCGGCAAGACAGCTTTGATTGAACGCTTAACACGAGTGATGGCTACTCAATACAGCATTTGTGTAGTAACCAACGATATTTACACAAGGGAAGACGCTGAATTTCTGATTAAAAATTCTGTCTTGCCGAAGGAGCGTATTGTCGGCGTGGAGACGGGTGGCTGTCCGCATACCGCAATCCGTGAAGACTGCTCCATGAACTTGGAAGCCGTTGAAGAAATGGCAAAAAATTTCCCCGATGTACAGATTATTTTTGTAGAGTCAGGCGGCGATAATCTTTCTGCGACTTTTTCACCGGAACTTGCCGATGCGTCCATTTATGTCATTGATGTTGCCCAAGGCGACAAGATACCTCGCAAGGGCGGACCGGGTGTTACCCGTTCTGATTTACTGGTGATCAATAAAACCGATTTGGCGCAGATGGTCGGGGCAAGCCTTGAAGTAATGGCATCCGATTCTGAAAAAGCACGTAACGGTCGCCCGTTTTTATTCACGAACCTAAAAACAATGGACGGCGTTGACAAGGTAGTAGAGTGGATTAAAAAAAACGTACTGCTTGAGGAATAGCCATGAGTACATTGTACATGAGGACGGCGTATCAAAACGGGCGTACCATAATGACGGACTGTTCCTTTTCCTCTCCGTTAAAAATCGCCAAGCCGTTCTACCGTGACGACGGTTACACCGAACTGATGATTATGTGCGCAAGCCCGGGAATGTTATCCGGCGACCGTTTTGACATACGATTTGACATGGGCGAAAACACTAAAACGATTATTTCTACCCAATCATATCAAAAACTGTACAATTCAGGAGATGAGACGGTACTGCAAAATGTTCAAATACACGCCGAAGAAAACGCAGAGCTGTTTTATTGTCCGTACCCCGCCATCCCCTTTGCCAAAAACAGATTTCGTTCAAACATGGAAATTGCGCTAAAGCCGAGTTCCCGTCTGCTCTTTGGCGACATATTGAGTTGCGGCAGACACGGTATGGGCGAACGTTTTGCGTTTTCCGGGTACACAAGCCGTACCATAGTTTCCATTGACGGTAAGCCGGTATTTTTAGACGCTGTCCGTCTCATCCCTCATGAAGCGGCATTAAGCGGCATAGGTTTTTTTGAAGGATATGCCTGTCAGGGGCTTTTGTACTTATACGGCTATGAAAATGTTTCCCTGCCTGAAAGCGCCAACATTTCAGCCGCTTTAACCAAGTCGCGTGAAGGTTACAGCGTCCGTCTTCTAAGCGACGATACCGCCGCTGTCTATCAGTTTCTAAAAGATTTATTTTTAATGTTAAAATAATTTGTTTTAATATCTATTTCTCTTGTTCCTTAAATACCGCTATTAATTACATTTTTTTACCAAGAGTGATTGTCTTTCTCATATTTAAAACCATTAGTTCTATCATAACTTATCTGAAACCCTTCGCCTATATTTGTGTCAATTTCTCTTTGTTCCTTTGTGATAAAATTGTAAAAGTACAAATGAAATATTTCCCCTGACTCTTTAGTCATTTGTGCGCCTATAACGTCAAACTGATAATGGAAATCCGTATAATACATTTCTCCGGTATCAAAATTAGTTGCCTTCTGAGCAAAACTGCTAGACCCATAAGAAGGCGGACATTCAAGAAGTATATACTTTAGCGTGTTCATATCTATTATTCCAAAACAATCTACAATTGCCATTTCATTACCCACAAACCATATTTTTGTTTGATCTGTTGACCAGCCAATTATATAGCCGGTTATGGCTGAGGGAAATATTTTCATTATTTCCGGATTTTGCAACCTGAATATAATCTCGCCATTTTTCCTTACAACAACAAATTCTCCCGGCTCACTACCATATATATGAGTTGTAAAAAGATCACCCCTGGTTGATACATTTTCATGGAGCGTCATTAAAAATCTTTCTCCATATCGTGTATTAGATATTTCTTCATTCAGACTTTGTGAGACTGCGCTTATTTTTATCCAGCCGCTCCATAAATTGGTATCATTTTTTAATTTTATAAGATAATATCTATTATCCCTTGAATTATTTCGAGCCAAGAGAACTATTTCGGTTCCGGCAGTTATAGTAGTTACGTATGAATTTTCATCTCCGTCATCCGTATATAATCTCGTGTTTTCTGATAAAACCGTCTCAAAATACCTATACGCATCAGCCTCATATTCATAACTATATCTGCTTTGATCTCGATATTTATTTAATCTGTAAATATCCAGAAAATCATTCAAGTGAATATCTGTTATATCAGTCCCGGAAGTCATCCATCCATCAACTATCAAATTTATGTAGTTTATAGTATGAACATTTGTATTAACGTACATATTTGTCTCTTCGGTTTTCCGGTCTTCTGTATAATTTGTTTCTATGCCATTTGACAATTCACTGGCGGGTTGAGTTTTTCCGCTTTTATTACAGGCGGATATCAAAATAAATACGCAAACAATTCCCAAAATAATTTTCTTCATATACACTCTAAAAATAACTATACTGTAATAATAGCTATTACGCCATCGGCTAATTATCTGACAAATCACAATATCCTGTAATCTGGACTTTGTATGCTCAAGCAGGCGCAATTTCCTTGTTTTTGACAGTAATTATTATGGCGAAAAATCCACGATATACGTTGACAATCTTTTCAAAATCTTCTATAATATTACTTAACATCCCACAAGTACGGGTTGTACACACAAGGGCGTGTGTTTGCCTTAGTTGTCCTAGGATAGCTTTAGGGAAACACACGCCTTTTTGTTTTGGAGAGATTATGGATATGACCGCTACAGCCGCTCTTGAAATCAACAAGTTGATGATGAGATACGGCGTTAAGTTCGGGATTTACAAGAACGGAGAGTTTCTTGAACAGCTCTTTCCCTACGACGCTGTTCCTCGAATTATCTCCTGCAAAGAGTTTGATTTTCTGAACAGGGGGCTTGTCCAGAGGGTAAACGCGCTCAATTGTTTTTTACAGGATATTTATTCGGACGGGAAAATTATAGCGGACAATGTCATTCCCGAAGAATTTGTGTATATCTCCAAAGGCTATATGCCGGAGTGCAGGGGCGTTGTTCCGCCCGGCGGTATTTACAGCCATATTTCCGGTATAGACCTTGTTCAGGCGAAGTCCGGCGAATGGTTCATATTAGAAGACAATTTGCGTATTCCATCGGGCGCTTCCTATCCGCTTATGGCGAGGGAGCTTAGCAGAATTGGCAACCCCGATGCGTTTTCAAATAACGATATTGTCGATAATCGCAATTATTCTGATATGTTGCACGAAACCATGAACTTTGTTAATCGAGGCGGCGGGCTAAATGTTATACTCACTCCGGGACGTTACAATGCGGCTTACTTTGAACATTCGTATCTTGCCGAACGCACAGGTGCGTTGCTTGTAAAGGCTTCAGACCTTATCGTGGAAAACGCCGTGCTTTACCTCGAAAACTATCTGGGCGTGAAAGCCCGTGTTGGAGCGGTTTACAGGCGCATATCTGATGAATATTTAGACCCGATGACTTTTCACGCCGATTCGCTTATCGGCGTGCCGCACATTATGGACGTTTATCGAGCCGGTAATGTCGCGCTTGTTAACGCTCCGGGCAACGGCGTAGCGGACGATAAGGGCATATATTATTTTGTGCCGAAAATGATAAAATATTATCTTGGCGAAGAGCCTATTTTGAACAATGCGCCCACGTATTTACCGTATTATAAAGACGACCTTAAATACACGCTTGAAAATATACGCAAGCTCGTTATTAAAGACGTGTCGGAGGCGGGCGGCTACGGCGTAGTGTTTGGCAGAGACTTGCCGGAGGAAAAGCTCTCCGAGTTAAAGGCGCTGATTACAAACGAGCCAAGGCGTTTTATCTCGCAGGAAGTTATAGATTTTATTGATTTGGAAGTAATGAGCGAGGACGGTAGCCATGTTCCGAGAAAAGCGGACTTGCGGGCTTTTGTGCTTATGAGCGAGGCAATCCGTGTTTGGGCAAGCGGGCTTACACGGTTCTCTCGTATTGAAGGCTCTTTTGTGGTAAACTCTTCACAAGGAGGAGGTTTTAAGGACACATGGGTGTTATCTCGTTAGAACACAGAGGAAACCTCTACTGGCTCGGAAGGTATGCGGAACGTGTCTACGCAACCCTACACAGTTTTTTTGATCATTATGATATAACTCTGGACAAGGACAAAAACTCATATAAAAAATTCCTTGACAATCTTGAAATTGAAGATCACTACGGCGATTATCATGGTTTTATACGCGGCTTTTTGTTTGATAAAAAAGACGAGAACAGCATAAGCGCGGCGTTTCACAACGCTTACGACAACGCTCTTGTTATCAGGAATTCAATAGGCAGTGAAGCGCTCGCTTACATACAACTTGCTATGGACGTTTTTCATTCTACCCGTGATACTAAAAACCTTCGCCTCGCCCTCATGCCTGTTATGGACTATATGCTTGCGTTCTGGGGCAGTATTGACGACAAACTGATTGATGGCGAGGCTCGGACAATAATCAAAGGCGGAAAACTTGTTGAACGCATGGATTTGTATTTCAGGTTTAACTATGAACATAAGTTGATAAACAGCGAATATGAAAAGCTGTGCAATGTGCTGAGCCGCGCTCCCAAAGGTTTATGCAATACGCAGTATCTGGCTATATTGGTTGAAGTTATGGCAATAGAGAACAGCTACAAAGAAAGGCAGGAAGAAGTGCTTGACAGTTTGAACAAGTTGTTTGAGGAGCAGACTTCATGAAACAAAGTTTCATGTTCGATTTTATTGGTGCGGTCGCCAACAAAGTTGGCGGATACAACCACACGGGACAGAGGTTATCGTGAAGAACGTCAGCTTTCAGTATCAAACGGAATTGAACTTTTCTTCTCCTGCGATGAAACACAGATTTCTATTAAAGATATTGCCGCCCTCCAACGACAGGCAAAAGATAAAACACTTGACATGGCTGATTGAACCTGAAGCAATGATCTGGCAAACATTTGATGGTTTTGGCAATGACGCTCTGTCCGGTTTCATAGATTCCACGCATACTTATTTTCGTTTTGGAATAGTAGGGATTGCGCAAGTGTCATGCGAGCCGTATGCGGAGTGCAATCAGAAAACCGGAGTTCTGCTTTATAATACGGAGTTGACCCGACCCGGCGACACTCTCATAAATTTTTATAATGAGGTTAAAAAGTCCGCTCCCGCCGACATATTAAAGCGAATACAGCATTTTTCGTCCGCCGTCAACAAGTGTTTACGTTACGAGCGTGGTATTACCGAAAGTTCCACCACCGCGCAGTCCGCTTTTGATTGCGGCGCGGGAGTTTGTCAGGATTACGCTCATATATTATTGGCTCTTTTGCGCATGGATAAAATCCCCTGCCGCTACATTGCGGGATTAGCGTCAGACTACGGGGAAACTCACGCATGGGTTGAGGCGCAAATATCAAAGGAAAAGTTTTGCGGCATAGACCCGACACGGGACAAATTAATTGACGAGAACTACATAGCTTTATCATGGGGGCGTGATTTTAATGACTGCTCTGTTGAGCGCGGCGTATTTAAGGGTATTTGCCGGGGGACGCAAACTATCAAACTAAAAATGGAAGTTTCGCAATGATAAAACCGGTATACACTGCGGCTTTGCCCGTTGCGGAAAATTTTGTAATACAGAAGAATCGTATTGAAAATAACGCAGGCAAGAAAAGCAAGCGAGTGTGTATTGTAACAGGAACGCACGGTGATGAGCTTGAAGGGCAGTATGTTTGCGCCCAGCTTGCCAAAATACTCAACGAGGAGAAAAAGAATTTTACGGGCACTGTTGATATTTACCCTGCTCTAAATCCGCTTGGAATAGACTCAATTACCCGAGGCTTCCCAATGTTTGACCTCGATATGAACCGTACTTTCCCCGGTTCGCCGTCCGGCTCTCTTGCGGAAGCCGCGGCTTTCAACATTGTAAATGATATTGAAGGTGCGGACATTTGCATTGATATTCACTCCAGCAACATTTTCCTCCGTGAAATTCCTCAGGTACGGCTGAGCGAGCAGACTGCTGATGAACTTCTACCTTACGCGCTGATGATCAATGTGGACTTTGTGTGGATATATTCCTCATCTACCGTACTTGAGTCCACTCTTGCGTACGCTCTTAATTCGCGTGGCGTAAAAACGCTGGTTGTTGAGATGGGCGTTGGTATGCGTATTACCGAAGATTACTGCACACAGCTTTTAGACGGCATATTAAATTTGTTGACAAAACTTGGTATGTGGAGCGGAAAACCTACCTATGCAAAAACTCCTATCGTGTCAAAAGACCATCATGTAAGTTTTGTAAACTCGGATGCGGCAGGAATATTTATACCATGTATCGCACACGGAGGACATGTCAGTGAAGGTGATTGCATAGGGCTTGTTATAGACCCATTAACAGGCACTCTTGCCGAAACGGTACTTGCGCCATGCGAGGGATTGGTATTTACGCTCAGGGAATACCCTGTTGTCTTTGGCGGCTCGCTTCTTGCTCGTATTTTGGAGTACAGAAATAATGCTTAAAGAAAAAATCTATTCAATAAAATCTCCGTACCGCCAAAGCATGGACATACTTGGCTACACATTCGGCGAAGGCGAACCTTCGTGCTGTATAGTAGGCGCACTGCGTGGCAACGAGATACAGCAGATGGCAATCTGCGCACAACTGGTGAACACCTTAAAACGATTGGAAGAAAACGAGTGTATAGTCAGTGGCAAGCGCATAATGGTTATTCCGTGCG
Organism: Treponema sp.; assembly: GCA_031254315.1. Classification (GTDB taxonomy): domain Bacteria; phylum Spirochaetota; class Spirochaetia; order Treponematales; family Breznakiellaceae; genus WQXQ01. The sequence continues at coordinate 4,362 of JAIRUQ010000037.1, read as the reverse complement.
CTAACTCTTATTCTATGAACATCGGGAAACGTTTTTGGACTATGGACAACACCGACATAAACCGTATGTTTCCCGGCTACGAGCAGGGCGAAACAACACAGCGTATAGCAAATGGATTATTTAAGGCAATATGTGATTATAAATACGGCATACAGATGGCGAGTTTTTATCTTGAAGGCGAGTTTCTTCCGCACATCAAAATGATGGACACAGGTTCAGGCAAACAGGAAACCTTTGAGTCGCTTTCTGATTTCGGACTGCCATACGGTTTAATAAGAACGCCCACCCCCTACGACACTGCGACGCTTAATTATAATTGGCAACTCTGGGGCTGTGATGCGTTTTCGCTGTTTTCCGCCTACACCGATCACATAGGACGCCAATCCACCCAGACAGCCGTAAACGCTGTTCTTCGCTTTCTTGTTGCAAAAGGCATAATAAATTGGGCGCTACATCCCGGCTCGCACACACGCATAATAAAAGAAGAATTAATATGCAGTATGCAAACAACTTATGCCGGCATACTGAAAAAGTACGTTGCGGTCGGCGAAGATGTAAATGAAGGCGACTTGCTCTGCGAAATTATCCACCCCTTGGAAGGAAACACCATAGACCATATAGTATCTCCGATAAACGGAACGATATGCTTTGCTCACAACAAGCAACTTGTAATGGATTACACCGATATTTTCAAAATAGTGCCGTCGGTGATATAGTGCCTAAGCAAGCACGGTGTGGCGCATGAGTACATTGTACGCGGACAAGGTTACAGCGTCCGTATTTTAAGCGGCAATATCGCCACTGTTTATACATTGTATATACACATCGACAAGGAGAAATACTTAGTTGACCGAATTAAACATTTTGCTTACCACCGCTGTTACCATCGCTTTTGTCCACACTCTTATTGGTATTGATCATTATGTACCCTTTGTCGCTCTAAGCCGTGCCAATAGCTGGACTATGAAAAAAACTATGCTCATCGTGTTTGTATGCGGTCTTGGTCATGTATTAAGTTCTGTTGTACTGGGTTGCGCCGGAATAGCGTTGTCGGCGGGAGTGTCCCTGCTTGTAGACATTGAAGGCATCCGGGGCGAAATTGCCTCCTATTTCCTGATTGCGTTTGGGCTTGTTTATACGGTTTATGGCGTAAGAGCCGCCGTAAAGAAGAAAACCCATAGCCACCTAACCCCGGACGGACACACCATTACTCACGCACATTCCGCCAACGGCGAAAACCATGAACACGCTACAAAAAAACCCGCCAATGTGTTCTGGGGATTGTTCATCCTATTTATACTCGGTCCCTGTGAACCTCTAATACCGGTTTTAATGTACCCTGCCGCAATGCATAATGTTTTCGCGCTTGTTTTAGTTACCGTATGCTTTGCTATCGTTACCATTTCGACAATGGCAGTAATGACATTTATGGGCGTAAAGGGCGTACATCTGCTCAAAATTAACGCATTGGAGCAGTATTCCCATGCTCTGGCTGGGTTTGCCGTCTTTGTATGCGGGGTTTCTCTCTTGGTTCTGCCTATTTGATCCTAAGAAAGAAACACACACGTGCGGTTAAAAATTCTTTCGGTATCTGCTACCTTTGCGTGCCCAGAAAGCAAGAAGGAATTAAACCACGGAGGACACGGAGTTCACGGAGGAAGAGAGGCAAAATCTAATTTAAACTCCGTGCCTCTGTGGTTCATTCTTCCCTCTTTGCTCAGTACGCTATATCTAGTGGTGTCCCGGCTGGAACACCACTAGACGAATTCGGTATCAGCTACCTTTGCGTCTTCCCGCTCACTGCTCACACTACCTATACGTGATCGTAACAGTTGGCAAAAATACATCCATGCCTAATTGGGTACTGCGTGACATGGTTACGCTAGTCAAGGTATTAGTTTCGAAAGCGCAAGTCCCTATGGAGGTTACCGCCGCAGGTATGATCACGCTTTTTAGTGCGGTATTTTGAAAGGCGCTACCCTCTATGGTTGTTACCGATGCGGGGATGATCACGCTTGCCAGCGGGGAACCTCTAAAGGCGCTACCACCTATGATGGTGAGCGACGAAGACAGGGTTATGCTTTTCAACACGCTAAAAGCGAATGCCGCATCCTCTATTGTTGTTACCGTGTTGGGCAGGGTTACGCTCTCCAAAGTTTCGTTGTTCATGAACGCTCCAGCGCCTATTATGGTTACATTTCTGCCGCCTATGCTGGCGGGGATAACCAGCGTCGTGGCGGTTCCGTTGTACCCTGTAATCTTCACGCCGTTGCCTTCGTTTGCGTACAGCAATCCGTTCGGCACGGTCTGGGCGTGCAGACTGACCATTGCCGCCAATGCAACTACAAAAAACAAAATCGTCTTTTTCATCTTTAACTCCTGTTTTGTTGTTTCCCTTTGGGGAAATTTTTCCTTCCGCCTATTGGCGTGTATATTCGTCGTTACGAAATTCACCACCAAGAGAAAGCGTATTGCCGCTTATGCTATAATGGCGAAACCAAGCAGTGATGGGGCTTCTATTATTCCCTGTATTAACATCCATTCTTAACCAATCTTCGTGTATAGTCCACGTTAGGTTAGAAGTAGTAACGGTGTTGTTATACCTATCTGTGGATGTGCCGGTTCCATTGCTGTTAAATGTGTAAGTATTATAAGTAACACCATTTACAATCCTGTTCCATGTACCGATAGGCAGGGGCTGGTTTGTAGTAAGCGCTTGTTGAGGTTGGGCTCGAGTATATTGTTGTGTGCCGCCACCACTGAGAGTAAAAGTAAGCGTATTGCCGCTTATACTATAAGTATCAGATTGTGTGGGATCACGATCCTCATAGAGCCAAGTTCTAGTAAGCCTATTGCCGCTTACAGTCCATCTGAACGCACTCATACTACCTTTTCTGAACGAAGATGGCGTATTTCTTCTAATTTCTCTACTTTCATACGTGCCGGTTCCATCGCTGTTAAATGTGTATATCCTTGTATCAGGACCATCACCATCCGTATATGTTATAGTCGTATACCATGACCCAACAAGAGTATACGGCTGTGCGGGATTCGCCGACGCTGGTTGTGGTGCGGGGGGGTGCTGTGATGGGTCAGGTTGCTGTTCCGCCGCTTGTTGTTGGGCGGACTGTTGATCCGCTGATTGTTGCGCCGTGGCGCAAGTCGCCATTGAGAATGTCAGCATAATCCCAATCAGCAGGACTGCCGTCTTAGTAAGTCTTTTGTTTTTCATTTTAGAAAAACCTCCTTAACTGTGATTTTTCCTCCCATGCGCTTCTTCGAAGCGCGAGCGCAAGGAAGAAGGTTGTACAACGCCGCCAACGGCGGCTTGTGCATACGGGCGGAATATAAAAAGCAAAAAGAAGAAGAGCCAACCACGGAGGACACGGAGTTCACGGAGGAAGAAGAGGAAATCAAATCAAAACTCCGTGTTCTCCGTGTTCTCCGTGTCCTCCGTGGTTTATTCTTCATTCTTCTTTCGGTGTCAGCTACCTTTGCGCCTCCTTTGCGCTTGCTTTGGCATTCTTTTCATGCTATATTTACTCCATGAGTGTTACACAAACTGTAGAAATTCCTGACAGCCACAGGCTGACTCTTGAAGTTCCCCGTGAAGTACCGGCGGGGAGGACTATTCTTACCTTTACTCCGGCTCATAGTCATGATACTGTTCGGTTGCCCGACGGCAACGCCCGTACTATTGAAGAAGCCCTGCAAATGGCGGCGGAAAAACTTGCCGCCCCCAACCGTAAACCCATCTCTCGGCACTTCGGAATTCTTTCCCCGAATACTTTTGGCGACGGTGTTGCTTATCAGCGGAAAATTCGGGACGAGTGGGATGACTGAAAACAGATTTGTTCTCGACACCAATGCGGTAATTTTCCTCACTACCACAGGTAATGCAATTCCCTTCGGCTTGCAAGATGAGCTTAATGAAGCGGCTTTGTTTATCAGTGTGATAACCGAAATTGAATTATTCTCCAAACCGGCGTTGCCGCCCGATGAGGAAGAAAAACTCCGTTCTTTTCTTTCAGAGAGAATTCCCATTATTGACCTTTCGAGCGCCGTTAAGGAAAAAACTATTGCGCTTCGCCGTACCACTAAACTCAAATTGCCCGATTGCATTGTTGCCGCTACCTCCATTGTTTTAGACGCTGTCCTTCTTACCGATGACGACCATCTGCTTAGTCTTTCCCTGCATGGGTTTCGGGTACAGAAAATTTTCTAATTTCCATGTTCATTGTTCTTCTCTCCCTCTTCCCTCGTTACCAGTGAGCAATGAAAGACAATCTCTCTTGGAGCCATCTTCTCATTGCTCATTGGCTAATCTCTCCGCACGTTTTAGTTTTCCACCTGCCTATTGAC
>JAIRUQ010000005.1 GCA_031254315.1 Treponema sp. | reverse complement strand
ACCTTTGCCGGTTCCTACCATGATCGCGGTGGGTGTGGCAAGGCCGAGGGCGCAGGGGCAGGCAATCACCAGCACGGAAATAAAAATGGTGAGGGAAAATTCAAGCGCAGATTTTCCGGCGGGTGGGGCGATTATGCCGGTTGAAACGGCGGCGAACCAAGCTATGGCGGCGATTAGCGCGATGGCGCATACAATGGGAACAAAGTAACCGGAGACGATGTCAGCTAACAGCGCGATTGGGGCTTTGGAACCTTGAGCGTCTTCAACTAACTTGATGATCTGCGCGAGCGCGGTATCACTGCCTGTTTTTTCCGCTTTAATGCGCATAACGCCGTTTGCGTTGATTGTGGCTCCGTAGACTTGATCGCCCGCGCTTTTGTCGACGGGCATGCTTTCTCCGGTGAGCATTGATTCGTCAACTGCGCTCTGTCCTTCGATTACAACGCCGTCAACGGGGATTTTCGCGCCGGGTTTTACTACGATGATGTCGCCGGGCATTACTTCGTCAATGGGGATTTCTTTTTCTTCATTGTTAACGATGATGAGTGCGGTTTTGGGCGCGAGCCCCATCAGTTTTTTTATCGCTTCGCTTGTGCGTCCTTTTGATATTGCCTCGAGAGTTCTTCCTAAAAGGATTAGGGCGATGATAATGCCCGCGGTTTCAAAGTAAAGGGATTCTACCGCTTTGAAATCGCCTCCTGCAATGCGGAACAAATTGTAAACGCTGTAAATTACCGCCGCGGATGTCCCGATTGCGATTAGGGAATCCATGTTTGGGCTGAGCCGAAAAAGATTTTTGAAACCTATGGTGTAAAAGCGATACCCGGCGATAATGATTGGGATGACAAGCGTTAGCTGAACTAATCCGTAGGTTAGCGGGAAACGCATCATGGAGATGATTTCGGGTAACGGGAGTTTTATGCCCGGTATCATATGAGCCATTGCGATATAGAGCAGTGGCAGTCCCAGAGAGGCGGCTACTATAAATTTTATTTTGAGGGTTTTAATTTCTTTTTCTTTGCGAAGTTTGTCTTCGTCTGCAGAGTCTTTTGAAACTTCAAGCGGCTGGAAACCTGCGTTTGTAATCGCTGATTTTATCGCGGAAAGACGCAAAGTGTGTGGGTCGTAAATGACTGTCGCTTTTTCTGTGGCAAGGTTTACCGACGCGCTTTGGACGCCTTCCAATTTATTTAGCGCCTTTTCAACTCTTGCCGAACAGGCGGCGCAGTGCATTCCGCCGATGGGGATTGTTATTGTAGGACACTTAGGTTTTTCTCTTACCTCATAGCCGGCTTTTTCAACCGCTTCTTTTATAGAAGAAAGCGTTAAAGTTTCGCTGTTAAAAACAACTGTCGCCTTTTCCGTAACAAGGTTGACAACCGCGCTTTCAATGCCCTGCAAACTGCGGAGCGCTCTTTCCACTCTTGCCGAGCAGGCGGCACAGTGCATTCCACCGACAGATAATGTTTCAGTCTGCATTAATTTTACTCCCGTCCCCAGTTTGCGAAAATTACCCTCGCTTGCCTCAGGTAGTTTTGAGAAATGGTAACTGTCTCGTCTGTTACCGTTTTGTTTGCCGGGAAAATTGGCACGGGGTTACAGCCGCCGGCTTGCCGCTCTATTTGGTTCATGCGGTAGCGGTTGCCGCAGTTTTGGCAAACGAGTACCGTGCCGGTTTGTACAAAATACCCTCTGCCTGACGCATAACACACTTGGCAGGTGTTAAACGCCGTGCGTATCACTCCGTCCGGCGTTCTTACCGCCAGCACTTCCATCCGTGTTCCGTCAATGTCAACAGGAAAGAAAAGAGCGTTTCCCGTAAGCTCCGCGATTTGAATAACTAAATCACGGTTTGCAATCACGGGCTTTCTTTGGTTCAACTCCGTGCCTTGGGCAAACGCCGCTGTTGCGCATAACGCAAACATTGCCGTCGCTGTTAGCCGCTTGAAAATACTTTTCATTTTACCTCCTTGACCTGCCGCTACAGCAGGCACAGCCGTTTCCTGTTGCGGCTGTAAAATGCGATTCAGGATAAATAAGCGTTTCAAAGTTCGCTACTTCCGTTTTTATCGCTTCAATATTTACATTGTTAATATCGTTGACAACTTTTACATAACCGTAGAATACGTTGTCGGCGGTTGAAAAATCAAAATCGTAACTTGGCATGAGTTGTAATTTGTTGTCTCCCTGTTTCATATCCAGCACTGTATAATGAGCAGGAAAAATAAGCTGACTGTTACCCGGATCATCAGAGTTAATATTGATGTTCCACAGCGCAGGCATTCTATTTTGCATAACAATAATTGCAGGTTCAAATCCGTCATCGGTTAGATTTATCTCGACTGTTTGATAATTTCCCATAACTTGCGCTAAAATAATTTCTTGCGAAGGAATTTCCACACCTGCCGGTTTTGCGGTTTCTTCTTGCACATTGTCAAAACTTTCTCCTTCGGCAATAACCGTAATTGTACTGCGGATCATGCCCATCCAGCACGAGTAGGAAAATCGCCCTGTTTTTGACGGCATAAATTCTATTATGTTTTCGCCGTATTTGAATGTGTGTTCAATACCGTATTCGCGGATAACAAAACGATTGTTACATCCGTTGATACTTCCCTGCGGCGCGTTGATTGTCCATCGCACCGGAATGCCCTGCTGTACGACAATTGCAGGGTAGCGGTTGGGGAGCAAAGTTGATTTTACAACTTGTACGCCGTTTTCAATTACCGGAGTAAAAACGCCGCCTGAGCTTCTCATAGAAGTTTGCATGGCGTATGACGATGTGTCAAGCGGATTGCCGAACCCTGCAAGGTTCCAGCCGTTAGTAAACATGGTAAGCCCCATCGCCGCGATAAGTATCGCTCCAATTTGCATAACGTGATGTGAAAACGCCTTCCCCTTAACGCCGCTTAAAATACCGCCTGCCGCTCCGAGAGCGAACATTAGGGGAATTGTCCCGGCACAAAACAAAAACATCGAGATGCCGCCGCGCAATGCGCTTCCTGTAGAGAGCGCATAGAGTTGCATTGCCTGTAACGGACCGCATGGCATAAAGCCGTTGAGGAAGCCGATGATTAGCGGTGTGGGGAGTAGGGAGTGGGGAGTAGATGATAGGGAATTAATTTTTTTTGTGAAAATTTTTGGCATCTGCGGCATGAAACGTCGTAACGATGGAAAAAGTCCGAGCATATTGATTCCCATTATCAACATGAAAATTCCTGCGAGCAGTAATATCGCTCCTTGAAAGCGTCCCGATACTGTAATTACAGAGCCTATCGCACCAACAACAATGCCGACTGCTGTGTAAGAGATGAGTCTTCCACTGTTGTATAAAATTGAAGGAAAGAGAAGTGATTGGGGCGTTGCGGGGCTATGCCCTGCTGAGGGGGGTAGCGGAAGACGCCGCGTTAGCGGCGGCTGGAGCGAGGGGGGAGACTTCCCCCCTCCTCTTAACGTTTGTGAAAGATTTATCCCTCCGCACATGGCGATACAATGAACAGAAGTAACAAGCCCGATTATCAGCACCATGCCGTAACCCATACCGGATTGAGCGACAGGAAAAGCCGCCGCAAGACCGCTGGCGCTGAATGCCCTAAGCAGGAGATACAACCCAAAAATAATTACAAGCGTCCCGATAATTTGCGATGCGGTCTTGTTTGATGACGGGTTTTCATTAGCTTCGAGCGCTTTGTAACCAAGTTCTTCAACTAACGCTTTAATTTTGCTAAAAGTAATTATCGAAGGATCGTAAGTTATCTCCGCCTTGCCTTTTTTATAGCTTACCGAGACATTATTGACGCCCAATGAGTTTTTCAGTTTTTCTTCGATGAGGTTCTGGCAGTTTGCGCAAAACATTCCGTCAATGCGAAATGTTTGCGTTTGTAAATCCTTCGTTTCCATACTGCATTGTATCAGGCAATTGTGTCGAAATTATGTTGATAACGTTTGCATAACTGTTAAAATCGCGCCTTTTAGCTAACACATTTTTGACACATTTATATACTATACTATAATAACATAATATGAAAGAAAAAAAGATCGTTTTAGCCGTAGACGACGAGCCGAAAATTCTCGAACTTTTAAGCTCCTATCTTGAAAAGAGCGGATTTACCGCCCTGTGCGCTAAAAACGGCAGGGAAGGCATGGCGCTCTTTGAACAAAATCCCGTTTCGCTCATACTCCTTGACCTCATGCTCCCCGATTTTTCCGGCGAGGAGCTTTGTAAAAAGCTCCGCGAAACATCGGATGTGCCGATCATCATGATCACCGCCAAAGTTGACGAAGCGAGCATAATTCGCGGACTCAACATTGGAGCGGATGATTATGTTTGTAAGCCGTTCAGTCCACGCCAGTTAATGGCGCGAGTACAGGCGGCGCTCAGAAGAAGCGGTGCGAGTTCTGACAGCGGAAAGGCAGGAGCGGTTTTTTCTTACAAAGATTTATTGATAGATACCGAAAAACGTATTGTCAGCCGAAACGGGGAAGAAATTGTTTTGACAAAAGATGAGTACAATATCCTTGCCCTTCTTATGTCGAGGCAGGCGAAAATTTTTACCTGTGAAGAAATACTGACAGCCGTAAAAGGAGACGATTTTGACGGCTTCGACCGTGCTGTTGATACGCACATAAAAAAACTTCGCGCCAAAATAGGGGACGATTCCAAATCGCCGCAGTACATCGTTACCGTTTACGGAATGGGTTACCGTCTTGGCATTCAGGAGTCCGCTGAATGACGCATAACTTTACGATTAGTCTGAAAAACCGCATTGCTTTAACATACGCTTTGTTTATCAGCCTTGCCTTGGCTATTTTATGTTTTATCATCAATATTTTTGCCGGAAAGTTTTTTACTGATTTTGTCAAAGACAATATCACCGCGAAGAGCAAAGAAATAGTCCGAATGGTAGCGGAGCAGTACGACCCGTGGAATGACAGATTTAATACCGCAACTATAGAAGCGATGGGAATGTACTTCGCAGGCGAGGGCTATATCGTTACTGTCGAGGACGGAAACGGCTCTGCGATATGGGACGCGCGTTCATGTAACATGCGCCATTGCATGGACGTGATACAGGACATAACTATCCGCATGGAAAACCGCTTTAATATGCCTGCTGTTATGCGCATAGACAACTATCCTGTTGTTTTTGGAAATCGCAACGCAGGAACCGTCATGATTGAAACTTATGGTCCTTATTTTTACAGTGAAACAGAAGCGCGGTTTTTATCGACAATAAATTTACTCCTGCTTATTACGGGAATTGTCTTAACTGGGATCAGCATAATCATATCCGCCGCTCTTTCTCGCGCTATCGCAAAGCCAATTCTGATAGCCGCCTCTGCGGCGCAAAAAATAGCGCAAACGTATTCGGCAAGCAGTGAATTGGCTTCTCCTAAGGAGCGCCCCGTTATAAGAATACCCGATCAATACAACACACGAGAACTGGCGGAGCTTTCCCATTCAATCAATACGCTTGCTGAAGAACTTGAAGAAGGGGAGCGGCGGCAGAAACAGCTTGTAAGCGATGTCGCCCATGAACTGCGAACGCCGCTTACCTGTTTGCAAGGCAACATCGAAGCGATGATAGACGGCGTGTACAACCCCGACAAGGAGCGTCTTGAAAGCTGTCAGGAAGAAATAATACGCCTTGCAAATCTGGTACAGGATTTGAACACCCTCACCACTCTTGAATGGGAAACCATTACGCTTAACAAAACTGAATTCGACCTTGCCAAGCTATTGCAGATAACGGCAGAGCAATGGAGACAGTCAGCTCGTGAAAAAGGCGTTGAAATAAATCTAAATACGCAAGAAACAATTATCAATGCCGATTACGACCGCTTAAAACAGGTTTTCATTAACTTGTTATCGAATGCGGTAAAGTACACAGATCGGGGCAGTATCACGATTGCTATCGAAAAAACAAATGAAAGCTCCGCTGGGCAATGCGTTGTTTCAATCGCCGACACAGGTATCGGCATACCGCAGGATGATCTGCCCCATATCTTTGAACGTTTCTACCGCTCCGACAAATCACGAAGCCGAAGTACCGGAGGAGCGGGAATAGGACTGACCATCGCTACCGCCATTGTCCGCGCCCACGGCGGATTTATTGAGGCAAAGAGCGGCGAAATGGGGACGGTGTTTAACATTGCGTTGTAATGGTTAGTATACGACATTACACTATCTTCTGATGGTAAAACGTTAATCATAACTTCTACGGATATAGGGCTATATCATTTAATAAAAAATAAAAAAATATTACGGCACTGGCTATTGGCATTCGCTAAATTCACCCTAAAATAGCCGCCCTTCGGGGCGGTTTTGCTTTGTTTACGACTCGTTGCGTAAGAATGAGAAATGCGGTATACTATAGGCATGGAACTTGATTTTGAAATAGACAAAATCACCGAATCAATCGAAAACGCCAAAACGGGCGAATCTCTTGACACCCTTGTTTTACCGGTAACGCAAGCAGACTTGAAAGAGATTGTCATAAAAAACGCTTGGCTTTTTGATTGGGAACAGGAGCTTTCCAAACCTGAACATCAAGTATATAAACTCGTTACCGAAAAAGAGCCGCAAGCCATACAAGGCTTAGTGTCTCTGAAAAAAATGGAAGATCATGTGTTTATGTACCTCATAGAAAGCGCCCCATGCAACATTGGCAAAGGAAAGAAATATCTAGGGGTCTGCGGTAATTTAACCGCTTTTGGCTGTAAATTATCAATGGAATATGGGTTTGACGGGGTTATTGCGTTCATTTCTAAAACCGCACTTATACCCCATTACGAAAAAACGCTTGGTGCAGTACATCTCGGAGGAAACAGAATGGCTATTTTTGAACCAAATGCACATGACCTAATAGATAATTATTTTTAACAGGAGGAAACTGGTATGTATAACTTGGACACAAAAGAAGAAGTTGACTTTGACTATTTTAAGGAACTCCTCTGGAACAATGAATTTCAGGTCGTCAATAGGGAGTGGACTGAAGAAGAAAAAGCGGAACTGTCAAGGGAAATCGTCAAACGTAGAGCAATGCGACAAGAAGCCCCTGCAACAGAAACAGTTTTAGCGTAACAGGATTAGTAAACGGAGCGCTCAAAATATGAATATTGAGTGCAGATAATAGCACACGGAGGAATTTATGGCGGTTGTTTGCAGTAAAGGTCTGATTGGAAAAGCGGTACGGTTAGCGGCGTTGGGGAGTGCGGCTCCGGTGATGTTTGTAATTGATGTTGATGAAGAAGGTTCAAAAAAAGTAACGGTAGGCTGGCTTGATAAAAACAACAGCTACAACAGTGCGGTATTCCACAGTTCTTCTCTCGATAAAGCTGATGATGAGGGGTTAAGGACAAAACGGAAGTCAACTGTTGCTTCTACAAAGAAGAAAAAGTAAACTGTTGCTTTGAAACATGGGCTCGGTAGTATTTTTCTCCTAACCTACAGCCACTATATTTTGTACAAATATCTGTAGGTACATAAGGGGAATTTGTTATCAGCTAGTTTTGCGTGTACTTATCACTATATGAAAAGAAGGACAGGTATAATTAAGTGGTATCAGGCATGAAGACCAAACCATAGAATACTCTTTTAAATAGCTTGACCAAATATACTAATTCTGATAATATTAGACCAGTACGAGTGTGATAAGCATTCACTAATTGACTTGGCTAAGGTCACTGATTTTGCATAATGAGAGACTTTTGATTTTAACTGTATTCCCATATATATTAAAATGGAGAGATAATATGAAAATGGTAAAGGAAGAAGCTATCAATGAAATTAACAGTTTAATCCAACAAATGCCACATGTACAACATTCTGGATTAAATTCGACAGAACATATTAGATGGTTGTTTAATTGCCGTAAAGTACTTGAAAGTATATTTGGGAAAAATTCCACATACTATAAATCTTTTGCCGCATTGACATGGCGAGACACTGAATATACTATGACATTTATATGGGACACAATGGAAGAAGCGGTTAGTGCCAGAAATCATCGTGCATTTCTGAAATGCTTGGAAATAGCACAGGGTATTTTCCTCGCTGCAATAGATGAAATAAATAGGTCTGGCGATATTGATGATTTATATAAAGATAAAATGGAAGATGATAGTAATTTGTTTATAAAATTACAGAATATCATTAGCAATAAATTTAGAATAACATTTAGAGAAGAACCTAAAACTGAAAAAGAAATTCAGAATAGTTTTGAGAATTTACTCGCTATTACTGATTTTACATATACAAGAGAGAAAGAGCATATTACCTATTCATCAAAAACATATATACCGGATTTTGTTTTAAGCGATTTAAATATGGCTGTTGAAATAAAGATTTGCAATAGAGAAACAAGAGAAAAAGAAATCATATCTGAAATTAATGATGATATTTTAGCTTACAATACTAAATACAAAAATTCAATGTTTATCATTTATGATATTGGTCAAATTAGAGATATAGAACAATTTAAGAGTTCATTTAAAGCGTATGATAATATTGTAATGGTAATTATTAAGCATTAGTAACATAAAGAACAAAATTTAGGAGGAAACAAATATGGATTATTATACTGAACTAGATATGGAAAACAAATTTATTGAATATTTATTGAAAAAAAATTACCCGAAAGAAAGCATCGCAGTTGATTATAATGTTGGAAAAAATTGCCGTGTTGACATTGCTATTATTGATCCAAACAAGAATGTACCTGTACAGTTATTTGAATTAAAAAAAAGGAAAAGCAAAGAAATTATTTTTATAGGAAAAGAAAAATTGCAAAAATACCGTTCGTTTCTTGGTGAAAAAACTATACCAGCTTATTTAGTTTTTCCTAAAAATGATGCGCCTCATTTTGAGATAATAAATATTGATGACGATGAATTAAAAACTGATATAAATGTTGATGAAAATAAAAATATTATTTTGAATTATTATGCACAGCTTAATGCAAGAATAAATGAAAACATTGATGTAATTAAGGAAAAAGAAAAGAAAGTAATAGATATATTTAAAATCGAAAGTTGGATTATTGGCATAGCAGTTTTAGTTATTGGCGTTTTATCAAAGATTGGTTTATTTACACTTGACGCTAAAGATTTATCATTGTTGGGTGTTGCTATAGCATTATTCCTTATCCCATATGCTGGTAAACTAAAAATATTAGGATTGGAATTTGAAAGATTGAAAGACGATAAGAGTGAAAAAAAGTAAACATTGTATACTACAGGCTCCATTTTAGGCAATCTTATTTCAAATATTTTAATGCCAAATCTATTAATGCAAAGCACCTTTGGAAAAGATATTCGTAATGGTTGCTGTCTGTTATAGCAATTTTGTCCATTTTTTGTTTCTCCAGTTCCATTTTTTTGTTGATTCATCAGAAATCATTTTCCGAACACGTTTCTTAATCCTTATTTGCCGTACATAGCCGCAAAATCAATGACAGGTAACGGATAATTCAATACCCCTCCATAAGCGTTGGCGCGAAACACCCTAAAGCCAATAATATCCTGAATATACACGCTGGCGG
>JAIRUQ010000092.1 GCA_031254315.1 Treponema sp. | reverse complement strand
ATATCCCGAATACTCGGTCTTCTTAGAGAAATGACAAAGGCGCGCTTCCTTGGAACCACCGCGCTGTCAGACGCTTTTTCTGTCGCTTTCCTTTTGCCAAATCTCTTTCGCCGTCTTTTCGCGGAAGGCTCCATCTCGGTCGCTTTTATTCCTACGTTTAAGGAATATCTGCTTGAAAGCAACCGAGAAAAAACACGTGAATTTTTTTCCTGCATTTTTACCTTTCTTACTTTTTTTGTTACGTTGATGGTCATGGCAGGAATACTTGCCGCGCCTTTTCTTGTGCGTATTTTTGGGATAGAAGAAATTGACGAGACCGTTCTGCTTACCAGAGTCATGTTTCCGTATCTTGGGTTTATCTCGCTGGCGGCTTTGTTTCAGGGAGTGTTAAACAGCCTTTACATTTTTACACCGTCCGGACTTGCGCCGATTATATTAAACATTGTTACAATTCTTTGCACTTACGCGCTGAGTCCTTTCACTCAAAATCCGGCACGGGCGATGGCGATTGGTATTCTTACGGGCGGTTTTCTTGAAGCGGCAATTCAGCTTCCCTTTGTCTTAAAAAAGGGACAAACTTTTTTTATTACCGGATTAAAACGAGCGATCAACAATCCGGGTACGAAAAAAGTTCTGCGGTTGATCAGCCCGACAATTATCGGAATGGCGGCATATCAGCTAAATGATCTGGTTTCTACAGCGCTTGCGGGAAGAGCAGGAGAAGGCGTTGTCTCCAGTCTTCAGTACTCGCTTAGGCTTCAGGAGTTGTTTCTTGGAGTGTTCGCGGTTTCAATCGGGACGGTACTGCTTCCCAACCTCACGGAGTACGCGAAAACTTCCCAATGGGATATTTACAACAAGCGTCTCGTTTCATCAATTAACATAATAGCGCTTATAACAATTCCTGTTACTTTTTTTTCTCTTATAGAAGGACAGAATTTAATCCGCCTCCTTTTTCAAAGCCACAGTTTTGATGAATCATCTGTTATCCTTACTCTTTCTGCTTTTACTTTTCACATACCCGGTCTTTTATTCATCGCCCTTAACCGCATTATAGCTCCTGCTTTTTACGCCCAGAGCGATACAAAGTCCCCGACTTATGCCGGAATAATTTCTTTCGCTGTAAATATGATTCTTGCCGCTGTTCTAGTCCGGCAATTTCGCGGTGCGGGCATTGCTTTTGCACTGTCCTTCGCAAGCGCGATAAACACAATTTTGCTTGTTGTTTTTCTAAAGAAAAACCCAAACATCAATCTGCGTTCTTTAATTGGTTCTGCCCTGCTCTACATCTTAAAAATGCTGATCCTTTCCGCTATTGCGGTCATCCCCATTTATTTCCTTTCTCCTGTGTTACGCGAAATATTTGCAGGGCATGGGCGGCTTATTTCTTACGGCGTACCGCTTGCAATTAACGCTGTTGTTTATTTTCTCCTTGGGCTTGCCATGCTTGCCATTGTAAGAGATCAAAATTTTACAGGACTTATAAATATGATCAGGAAGAGGGGAAAATGACATGACACCGGTTTTGAAATACAACAACCTCCCCACAGTTGCCCTTGCCGGGCGTCCAAATGTCGGGAAGTCAACTCTCTTCAATCGTCTGCTTCGTAAGCGAAGAGCAATCACAGACCCAACGCCCGGCGTAACACGCGACCCTGTTGAAGCTGACTGCCTCCTCGACGGGAAGCCGCTTCATCTTATTGATACGGGCGGCTTTAAACTTGCGGATTGCGAAGGCTTAGACAAACTTGTAGTTGAAAGAACTCTCGATGTAATTAAAAAAGCCGACCTTATCGTTTTGCTTTTAGAAGCGGGAGAGATAACAAGCGAGGACGAAGAACTTATCGATGTATTGCGTCCGTATCGCAAAAGACTTGTTGTCGCTGTAAACAAGACCGAAGGCGGAAGACGTGAAGCTGACGCGTGGAATGTTCTCACCTTTGGATTTGACAAAGTTTTAATGATCTCAGCGGAGCATGGCGACAATATAGGCGAGCTTGAGCAGGAAATAATAAAGCGTCTTGATTTTTCAAAAGTTGAAGAGGCGCAGGAAGAGCAAGTTATTCGCATAGCTCTTTTAGGAAAACCCAACACAGGCAAATCTACGCTTTCTAACCGTCTTACTTCAACTAACGCTTCAATTGTGAGCAAAATACCCGGAACAACAAGGGACACCGTTGAAGGTCGTTTCCGCTGGAAGTCGCAAGAATTTGTAATTTTGGACACAGCGGGTATAAGGCGGAAAACAAAAGTTACGGAAAACATCGAATATTATTCCGTCAACCGAGCAATCAAAACCATAAACGACGCGGATATTGTTGTATTGATGATTGATGCCGAAGAAGGATTATCCGATCAGGATAAAAAAATAGCCGCCCTCGCCCACGACAAGGGCAGAGGCATTATCATGGCGCTTAACAAATGGGACATAATGCCTCAGTTAAAAAACACATTTAAAGACGCTGAAAACAAAATACACTTTCAATTTGGGCAGATGGAATACGCGCCAATCATCCCTGTCAGCGCGAAAGACGGCTCCGGTGTTGATAAAATCTTAAACACAGCGATAAAAATGCACACACAGCTCAACACAAAAATAGGAACATCACATCTTAATCAGGCATTGGAAAAGTGGTTACAGGAATATCCGCCGCCGACAGGTCCGCAGACTCGTTTCAAGATAAAGTACGCAGTACAAAAATCTTCCAACCCCGTACACTTCATTCTTTTTGCTTCCCGTACCAAAGCAGTCAGCGACCCTTACATTTCCTATTTACGAAATAAAATCCGCAAAGATTTAGGCTTCTCTCTTATCCCTGTTCTTGTCGAAGTAAAAAGTTCATCGGGCGAGAAAAAATAAGAAACGTACTAGCATTATTTCACCTGTCCCGTTATACTAAAAATATGTCGAACAATATTATTGATTTTCACACTCATATCTATCCCGAAAAAATTGCCGAGAAAGCTATCGCAGGCATTTGGGAATTTTATCATATCGCCATGCAGAAGGACGGCACTGTGGGGAGCTTGCTTGCAAGCGGACGCTCCTGCGGCATTGAACGTTTTGTGGTATTCTCCGCCGCCGCCAATCCCGATCAGGTTCAGGCAATAAACGACTACATCGCTTCCTCATGCCGCGAACATCCTGAGTTCATCGGCTTTGGAACCCTCCACCCCGATATGAAAAATCCTTGCGATGAAATTGAGCGGTTAATTTCACTTGGACTTAAAGGCTTAAAGTTTCACCCGGATATGCAACAATTCAACATTGATGATGATCGCATGATGAGCATATACGCTTCAGCGGAGGGAAGACTGCCAATTATTTTTCACACAGGCGATTATCGTTTTTCTTTTTCCCACCCATCGCGGCTTGTGCGCGTACTTGATAACTTCCCAAAGTTATGCGTAATAGCCGCGCATTTCGGCGGCTGGTCATTGTTTGACATTGCCTACGATTGTTTCCATAACCGCCGCTGTTATTTTGATGTGTCAAGCTCTCTCCCCTTCCTCGGCTCGCGGCGGGCTGTCGAACTTATACGCATTTACGGAGCGGAACGCTTTCTTTTTGGCTCCGATTACCCGATGTGGGACCCCTCAATTTGCCTTAAAGAATTTTTAGAGCTGAAACTTTCAGACAACGAGAATGAACAGATATTATGGAAAAACGCTCAAACTATTTTGGGTTAACATATTTTTGTATATTTTAACATAAAAACGTATAAAAATATTTTACGTCCCTTACACAGCCGCATCCTTCAACAAATGCTCTATCAAAATCTTAATTCCAAGCAAGATAAGAAAGATTCCGCCTATTAATTCTGCCTTGAAATTAAACCTTGTTCCAAAAACATTTCCGATTTTTACCCCGGCAGAAGATATAAAAAAAGTTGTTAAACCTATTATCGTTATAGCAATAAAAATATTTATGGCAAAAAATGCAAAGGTAACGCCTACCGCAAGTGCGTCAATGCTTGTTGCTATAGCCATTAAGAGCATTGTTGTAAATCCAAATGAAAATTCTTCCCTTCTTTTTTCGTCTTTTGAAAAACTGTCTTTTATCATTTTTCCACCGATAAAACCAAGAAGTACAAAGGCAACCCAGTGATCCAAATGCTGTATTCTGTACGCAAAACGGGTTCCGGCAAAATATCCGATAAGGGGCATCAACGCCTGAAAAAAACCGAAGTATATTCCGGGAATGAGCATTTCTTTTATTCCCGCTTTTTTTACCGTAATGCCAATAGTGATGGAAACGGCGAAGGCATCCATTGATAAGCCAACAGCAATAAGAATAATTTCTAATATCTTCAAGCTATACTCCAATATTTAATCTTATACTCAAGTAATTCTATATATATCTGCGGACTTTCTTACAATATTTCTCGTATTCGTCGCCATACTGTTTCTTTAAGAAGGCTTCTTCTCTTAGAATTTGCCGGTGAATTGTCAGAATAATAAGCAACAAAAATAAAGAAGAAATAATATTAGGATAAGACAAAAACATTCCGGTGAAAAATGTTATAAACGCAAGATAAATCGGATTTCTGCTAATAGAAAATGTTCCGTTTGTGATTAAATCATTCTTTGTATTTTCGTCAATGCCGACCCGAAACGATTTTCCAAATACTTTTAATGTAACAGCAAACCAAATAAGTGTTATAGAACAGAGAACAACCGCGCAAATATATAAAATTTTATTTTCCCAAAAGTTAGCAGTTAGTATATTTGGAAAAGGAAAATTAAATATAGGAGATAACATAGCATAAAGAAATAACAAAACTACGGGAATGATAAGAAAATCAGTTTTATGAGTAACGCCAAATACAATTACTTTAATGCCATGACGGCGGAGCATTGCAGAACGAATCAGCACCATTATAATTAATAAAAACAGTTCAAATATGGGGATATAATTTAACATATTACTCCTTCGGTTCAAGTTCAATATAAAAGAATAATAATATTTTGTCAATTATATCTTATACGGCTGATTACTTGTTTTTATCTTCACTATCAAATACTATTAATTATGACCTTGCAAATGGATTCTCTTATTAAAGCCATTGTTACCGCGCTGGACATAGTGGAGGGCGATCTGCTTGGAGCAAGCACCAATCACGGAAAACGAATTGCCGTTTTATGCGCGAAAATGGGAGAGAGACTGGGAAAAAGCCCGGATGAAATTACAAGTCTTGCCGTCTGCGCTCTTTTGCACGATAACGCTCTTACCGAGTATATCATGTCGGAACGCATAGGCGGCTTTCATGATCCCGCCATGAAGAAACATTGCGAATACGGTCAAAGAAATGTAGACACTCTTCAGCTAAAAACCGGTGTAAAAGATTTTATTCTCTATCACCATGAATGTGCTGATGGCTCAGGACCGTTTGGAATAAAGGAAGGTGAAGGACCGCTTGAAGCGGAACTCATCACCATTGCCGACTCACTTGATGTTAGCTGTCATTTACAAGGACTGGAACCTGAGGATTTGCCCGATATTCATCGCGTAATTGCAAAAAGAACGGGAAGGCTCTACAGTACGGCGGCATCAAAGGCTATGCTTGAAATTCTTGATTTGCCTATGCTGTGTTCACTTAAAGACGATGTAATTGTTGAAACCGCCAAAACAGCAATCCCTTCATGGATTGTCAACGCTGATGAAAAGATATGTTTTAATTTAGCCGGTTTTATTTCGAGGATCATCGACTATAAGTCAGTTTTTACCTGCCGTCATTCAACTCAGATTGCAAACAAGGCATGGTTTATGGGTGAATATTACAAGTACGAGGCGGAGGAGCGAACAAAGTTATACCTTGCGGCGGCTTTGCACGATATTGGTAAACTTGCGACGCCTTTGGCAATTCTGGAGAAACCGGATAAACTTAGTAATACGGAATTTTTGATCATAAAAGAGCATAGCCGCCTAACATGGGAGCTGTTAAAAGAAATCGAAGGATTTGAAACTATCTGCACATGGGCTTCCAGCCACCATGAAAAACTTGACGGCTCTGGTTATCCCTTTGGGAAAAAAGCGGATGAACTGGATTTTAATTCGCGGCTTTTAACCTGCATTGATATTTATCAGGCGGTAAGTGAAGACAGACCTTATCATCCGGGAAGAAATCACAGGGACACAATGGAAATACTCTGCGAAATGGCAAATAACGGTAAAGTAGACAGCGTTATCGTAACAGACATGGACATTGCCCTTGCTCCCTATGACGGAGGCGATTTACCTTCGCCGCAGGACAGCTAGGCTTATTAACACTTTTTATGTTAAGTTAACTATTTTTCTGTTAAATTAAAAACTCCGTCCCAATCGCCCTGTGGCGGATTATTCTGATATTGTACGCACCTTTCAACATACATACGCGAAGCATTATCGTTAGACGTTAATCTTAAAACATGCTCAAACGCTTCTTGCGCTTCTTTCCATCTACGCTCTTCAAAAAGAGCTAAGGCTTTATGAAAACGGTTTACCTGTTCATGTAAAATCGGCAGAGCGTCCGCAGTTGTTTCCAATACCTCATGGATGCGTATCGGCTCATTTATTCCTACAACTCTGATCCGGTCAAGCCGTCGCGTTAGTATTTTTCCTTCTGTTTCCTGAATTGTTTTTTCCGCCGCTAAAATCCATGTTCCGTATTGTTTGTTGACACCTTCAAGCCGGGAAGCCATATTCACCGCATTGCTGATAATTGTGTAATTCATCTTTTTTTGCGTTCCCATGTTTCCTACTACCATCTCGCCTGAATTAATCCCTATGCGCGTAAGCAGTGGCGAAGGACTTATACCGTTGTCAATTACGTGCTTATTTACCGCCGATTCCAAACGCTTCATACTGATTGCCGCAATACATGCACGTAACGCATGATCCGGTATATCCAGCGGAGCGCCAAAGAACGCCATAATCGCGTCGCCTTCATATTTATCAATCGTACCTTTTTGCTCCAATACAATGTCACTCATGCTGGAGAGATAATAATTAAGGAGAGCGACAAGATGTTCAGGCGGCAGTGATTCGGCGATGCGGGTAAAATTCATGACATCGGTAAAAATCGCGGTCATGTTTCGTTTTACCCCGCCAAGTTGGAGCCGGGTGGGGTCGGATACAATTTCTTCAACCACATCTTCCGACAGATAGGTTGAAAAGGCCCGCCGCAAATTGTTGTTAAAGTACTGCAGTTTGACATGGGCTTCTTCGATTTGTATGGCCTTGCGGCGGTAGAGCAAC
>JAIRUQ010000122.1 GCA_031254315.1 Treponema sp. | reverse complement strand
AATTATCAACACCAACGTAGTTATCACTATTCAACTTTGAAGCTTCAATTCTCATTTTTGAATACATCGTAACCTCACCCAATGTCATCCAATGTACTATACGTCTGCTGTCTGCTGTCTGCTGTCTGCTGTCTGCTGTCTTATTTATTGTAGCAGATTTCTTGTCAAAAGTCAATAATGTATTTCTATAATACTCATATTGTTTTTTTCTTGCTTCAAGTTCTGCTTCAAGCTCTGCCTCAAGCTGGGTAAACTTATCCAGTATACGGACAATTTCTTGTTGGATTGGAAGTGGAGGGATAGGAACAAGTATTGATTTTATTGCTGGGACACTCGAGTGAACGACCTTGCTCTTAACACGTCCCTTGCTTTTTTGCTGTTGCGCATTGAACGTTGACAGTGCATAAGCTAGATATTTAGGGTTTTGCTTATGTTTCATAATAACAATATCACCACCTGCCAAGCATTTATCATCGCCGATGTAGACACATGATTTTGCAATTTCTTCGACATTTTCACCTGTTATTGCAAACAAGATATCACCATGTCCAAAATATTTTTTACCTATTATTTTCTTCTCATTTGTAAACGAAACGCATTTATCAAACCAAATATTGTAAGTTGTATAAATCTCACCATATCGAACACAGGGAGTTCCTGTCTTGGTTATTTGTTCACGCTTTATGCCTGAACCGCGGTACATTTCTGTTGCTATTTCACCTAACGTTTTATACTCAACCCCATTCGGACAAAGTTTCGCAGTCAAACGGTCGAGTTTAGTCATTATCGCCACCTTTGTTCAATTTGCCCGATTTATTCTTCTTTGCTAATAATTTTAGCGACTTATCAAAATCAGAAACAATCTTTTGCGTTTTATTGAAAATTTCGTATTCGCCCTCAGCTTTTGCATCTGCCTGTACTTTGGAGATTTTGCCTTTGTTCGTCAGAATTTTAAACTTTCTAAATGCCAAAAATTCATTTACACTTGCCGCAAACTCGTCCATTGTGAAAGTATTTTCGCTCTCAATTAGGTCTTCTATATAATCGAAATATCCCGTTACCGCGCGCTCCAAACGCTTAATATCCTTTTCTGATAAATAGTTTTTTGCAATAGTCACATCCGATTTCAAAATGCGTCCGTCGGGGGCATTCTTCCAAGTTGCCAGTCCCATGTAGTCTTTTTTACTATCCGCACCCGTATAGATTATTTCGGCGGCAGTCTGCCCCGCTATTGCATAGTGGAATTTGTTCTGAATAGCCGCATAAAAGTCTTGTGTTGTCTGTGAGTTTTTGTCGTAGTCAATACTACATTCGGCAAAGATGTCGGTTATTTGCTGCCAAATTCTACGCTCGCTTGCACGGATGGAACGAACACGATCCAACAATTCTCTAAAATAGTCTTTGCCAAAGAGCGTTTGTCCCTGTTTTAACCGCTCATCATCAAGTACAAAGCCTTTTTGAATGTATTCTTTTAAAGTCTTAGTTGCCCAAATCCTAAACTGCGTTGCTCGCCTTGAATTCACACGGTAACCAACAGAAATAATTGCATCAAGATTATAAAACTTCGTTTCACTAGTTTGCGTTTTATCAGCAATTGCCCCGTGATGAGTGGTTGTTTCCAAAATGGAAACAACCACTTTTTCGTCTAATTCTCCTTCATCAAAAATATTTTTAAGGTGCTTGCTGATTGCAGGGACTTGAACACCGAAAAGCTCTGCCATAATCTTTTGTGTAACCCATATAGTTTCGTCTTTAATGGTAACTTCAACATTGACATCGCCCTGCGGGGTAGTGTATATCAAAAACAGTGGTTTTTTCTTGATATTACTCATTGATATTTTCTCCCTAACGAAAGTATACAGCAAAAAATATTCTTGTCAAAGTTGAGGTTCCCATCAATCATCATCCCTCTTGTCAAGATACTTTATCAAGATTCCTAATCTCTTTGCGTAATACATTATGTAATACATATTGCATCACACTAATCCTTTGGTCTTTTGAAAAATTTACCGTTTATCTGTTCGGTTTTGAGAACATTGATAAAAGCGTCAGGATCAATAGCGCGTATGGCGTTAATTAACGGGGTTACTTCATCAGAATAAACTATTGAATACAGAATAACTCTGTCCTGTCTGTCGAACAATCCTTTTCCGGTAAGGGCGGTCGCGCCATGGTGGGTTTTTTCGCGGATAAGGTTATATACGTCATCAGGGCGGCTGGTAATGATAAGCATGGTCTTCTGCTGGTAGGCGCGATAAAGCGTTCTAAGGATCATGGTTGTAGTAAACTGAAAAATTATAGAATAAAGAGCTTTTTCCAAATCAAAAAGAGATGCCGCCAAAATCAGAATTACGCAGTTACCCACAAAAATGTAGTTCCATGCGTCCTTTCGGTACTTTTCTGAAATAAAAATGGAAATAAAATCCGTACCTCCTGAAGTAGCGCCTGCATATAAACACAGAACAATGGCAAGCGCGTTCAGTATGCCGCCAAAAACCGCTGACAGAAGAATATCATGCAGTTGAATAAAATCAATAAACATGTGTGGCATAAAATCGGTAAAAATGCCGGTCAGAAAAACCATTAGCACCGAGTACAGGGTAAATTGTTTACCGACATAACGGAAACAGATAACCGCAGGCACGGAGTTTAGGATATACAACACAATGCTGAAAGGGATATGAATGTTCAGATAGCGAAGGAAAATCTCTTGAATCAACAAAGTCAGCCCGGTAAAACCGCCCGGGATAAGCCCACCGGCTTGAACAAAAGTATTGATATTAAAGGACATCAGCGCCGCGCCCAGAATGATTAAAGTCAAGCGCCGGACTATACGCCTTACGGGATGTATCTCGGTCATAGATTTCATCTTACAACAAAATTAAATAAGTCTCAACAGATTTACGATATGAAATCAAATTCAAAATGCATATAATGTGGAGATTTTTGTAAAACTCCATGTATTGTACATTGTTTTCATCCGTGATACACTGATTTTATGTCAACAGATGATAAAAAAATTATTTACTCGATGCACAAGGTTTCCAAAAAACACGGAACTAAACAGGTACTAAAGGATATAAGCATATCCTATTTTTACGGCGCGAAAATTGGCGTGATCGGTCTTAACGGGTCGGGAAAATCAAGTTTACTGAAAATTCTCTCGGGAGTTGATACAGAGTTCGCAGGAGAGACTTCAATCAGCCCCGGATTTTCAATCGGGTTCCTTGAACAGGAGCCGTATCTTGAACCGGGCAAAACTGTTAAAGAAATAGTGTCTCAAGGGGCAAGCGAGATTGTGTCGCTCCTTGCGGAGTTTGATAAGGTAAGCGAAGCGTTTGGAGAGCCGGACGCGGACTACGACAAACTTGGGGCAAAGCAGGCAGAATTGCAGGAAAAAATTGAAGCCGCCGACGGCTGGAATTTAGATAGCCGCCTTGAACTTGCGATGGAAGCTCTTCGCTGTCCTCCCGGCGGCGAAGTTGTCGATCACCTCTCAGGCGGAGAGAGGCGGCGTGTGGCTCTTTGCCGTCTGCTCCTGCAAAAGCCTGACATTTTGTTACTTGACGAGCCGACCAACCACTTGGACGCAGAAACTGTAGCATGGCTGGAACGTCATCTTCATGACTACGCCGGAACAGTTATCGCCGTTACACACGACCGCTACTTTCTTGATAATGTAGCAGGCTGGATTCTGGAGCTTGACCGAGGAGAGGGAATCCCATGGAAGGGAAATTATTCAGGGTGGCTTGAACAAAAAGAAAACCGCATGGCTCAGGAAGAAAAGGGCGAAAGCGACCGCAGAAAAACATTACAGCGCGAACTTGAATGGATTCGCATGAGTCCAAAGGGACGGCACGCGAAAAGCAAGGCGCGTATCACACAGTACGAAAAACTTTTTCAGGATGATGAGCGTGAACGCTCACGGGGAGCGGCGGCTAACAATAAAATTACAATTCCCGCAGGACCGCATCTTGGTAAACTTGTAATTGAGGCGGAAGGGCTTTGTAAATCTTTTGGCGACAAGCTGTTATTCGACAACATGAGTTTTACAGTGCCGCCCGGAGCGTGTGTCGGTATTATAGGACCGAACGGCGCGGGAAAAACCACTCTCTTCAAACTGATAAACGGTGATGAAAAACTTGATTCAGGTGAGCTAAGACTTGGCGAAAGCGTCAAACTTGGTTATGCCGACCAGATGCGAAAAAATCTCGATGGCGAAAAAAGCGTTTGGGAACAGCTTTCTGACGGACAGGATTTAATCAAGCTCGGCTCAGGGCAGGGAGCGAGAGAGGTAAACTCACGCGCTTACTGCGCATGGTACAATTTTTCAGGGGCGGATCAGTCGAAGAAGGTGGGAGTTCTTTCCGGCGGAGAGCGCAACAGGCTTAACCTCGCGATGATGCTCAAAGAAGGAGCGAATGTTCTTTTGCTGGACGAGCCGACAAATGATCTTGACGTAAACACTCTGCGCGCACTGGAAGACGCGCTTGACACTTTCGCCGGAGTGAGCCTTGTTATCAGCCATGACCGTTGGTTTCTGGACAGGATCGTTACGCACATTTTAGCCTTTGAAGACGGCGAGGTTGTGTGGTACGACGGCAATTGGTCGGAGTACGCGCAGTGGCGCAGAGAAAAACTCGGCTCCGCGGCGGACAGTCCACACAGATATGTCTATCGAAAACTGGAAAGATAGTTTTCTAAACATTTTTCCCAAATACTCACACAAAGGCACTAAGGCACAAAGGGTAGCGCTTCATTTCTTTATGGCGCGTTTTCTTCTATGCTTTTTCTTCTTAATGAAAAAACAAGAAGGATACGCTTAGCCTACCGGACACTTCTTATACCTTTGTGCCTTCGTGTGGAAATATTATAGAATAAAAGTTTTCTAAACAGCGCCGGTAAGGAAAGCTGTATCATCTGCGTCAATTTGTCTGCCGTAAAGATGTTCAAACAAAAAGCGAGTGTCTTCGGGAGCCATATTCATAAAACGACAGCCGAAGTAACCGGCGGATTTATCCTTAAAGCGACGGACAATTTTCCCAATAATAGTCATGGTGCGGTTGGCAGTTTGTATAGTAACGGTTAATTCAGAGTCAATAAGCAGTGTAGAAAGAAGAGGACTGCCAAGAGAACAGGCAAACATCAGTCCCGACGCGCTGATATCAAGAACCTTGCCTTCAAACGGCTGATTTTCTACCTTGCCATGTTCAAAATACCCGTTTTCCTTGAGAGCGTAGGCAAGCACTTTTGCGTACTGGTATATATTATCAAGTATGCCAAAATCAAACGGAAGTTTCGCTTCTTTATCGATCCATGTATGAATATATCCAATAACATATTCATGAAATAAAATAGGAACCCATGCGTCAGAAAAAACGCCGCTTGAAAATTTATTTTTTAGGAAACGGGCGATATTCTCATCAAGAAAAGTCGCCCCGATTCCGGTAGTTTCCAAATAACGCTTGAACAGGTCTTCAGTTATTATACGCTTTCTTGGGTACGGGTCTGTCTTGGGCAAAAAACCGACCGTCGAAGGAATAAAAAGAGCTTTGCCTGTTTCTGAAACCAGCCTTTCTTCCATACCTTCCGGTTTTTTATCCTTAAAATTGACAATTTTATATCCGTCCGCAAAATTAGTTATCATTCCCGCAATTTGTTTTATCAATCCTGAAAGATTTTTAGGATCAATACTGCGTATTAAATCTTCCGCCGAAACACTTTCGTATTCCGTTACTTTAGGAAACGCAAGATTATAACGGTCGCCCTTAAATGTAAAAAGAATTTTTAAGTCCGATGGCGCGTCAACCCTTAAATAATTGCGATCCAAATTTTTATAAAGTATATCGGGCGTTTTACAGTAAATATGCTCGTCCTTTTGAGCCAGTATCTCAGCGGTAAAATCGATCACCTGCCCGCGATAATCAAACAACAGGGGCAGTTTGTCATTCTTTTTAATTTTACCCAAAGGTCTGTCTGGAAGCAGTATCATCTCATCGGTTGGTCTATGTACAAGTCTCAAAACATACTCGACCCTGTCCCGTATATATCTTATAGGCAGTTTTTCATCGACTAATGCGATAAAGAGAAATTCTTTTTCTATGCGTCCTACAGGCGTTGCCATACTATTTAATAAAACCTCTCATAAGGATAAAAATCATATCTGCTTGCCGCTTCCTTCTGTTCAACTTCGCGGTCTTTCGCTTCTTCAAGAAGTAAGTCCTCAAATGCCCAGCTTCCCGTTGTTGTAACTTCTTCTTCGCCGCCGCCGGTACGTCTTGTCATGTACCTGACATAAATTTCCCCTGTAATCCCCTGCTCTCTTCCTATAAACCGTACTAAGAACGAAACCGCCCCGTCCGCTTCTTCCCTTCCGCCGCCCAGCCTGTAACTTACCGGGTTTATAACTTCAAGGGCAGATAGGTAACTTTCCCGTAAAACTGAATTAATCGGACTCAGGGCGGGATGCTCCATCAGCCCCGAAAGAAGCCCCGACGCTATCGAACCGGCGAATGTAAATGCCGAAGCCGAAGCTGTCCCGCGTCCAAGCTCACCAATTACGGTATCTATTGGATAACGTGCGGATTCGCCCCCCCTGCCCGGTCTAAGTAATTCTTCGGGAATTGAGCCTCTCGAAGGGCGTTCCATCTGCTCCTGAGACACAACTAACATGGGAAAAAATAAAAATAATAATAAGATACTGAGTTTACGCACTTACTTATATTCTAGTAAATATACATAAAATTATCTATAATTGAAAGACAAATGGACAAATCTATTACTGCCTCTCTTACCGAAGATTATACACATCCTGTAAGGGATGTTCTTTGGGGGCATATTTATATGACAGAAAAACTGGCGCGTCTTACAGAAGCGGCTCCGTTTATGCGTTTAAACCGGATTATGCAACTTGGACCGGTATTTCTTGTCTACCCGGGAGCGACTCACACAAGGGCAAGCCATTCTATCGGTGTCTATCACCTTGGCAGGCGGCTCCTTCAAAACCTCGTAGAACGGGGCGCTGACAATTGGCTTACTCCCGAAGGGGTAAAATCCTTCCTGTCCGCCTGCCTTCTCCACGACCTTGGGCATTTCCCGTATACCCACTCCTTAAAAGAGCTGTCCCTCTCATCCCACGAAGCGCTCACAGGAGCGGTAATCCTGAAAGAACCGATGAAAAGTCTTGTGGGGGCTGTGGGGGCGGATCCCGCTCTGACAGCCGCTATCGTTGACAGGGAAATAAACGGCGGAGGCGATGAACTGCTGTTCTATAGAAAACTCCTTTCCGGCTCCCTTGACCCGGATAAACTCGACTATTTGAACCGGGATGCCAGATATTGCGGCGTTCCCTACGGAGCGCAGGATGTAGATTTTATACTTTCAAGGCTCTATCCTGACAAAGAAAAGGGCGTAAATATCGATTCCCGCCTAATTCCCAATGTCGAATCCGTCCTTTTTTCAAAATATTTGATGTATAGAACCGTTTATTGGCATCGTCAGGTACGTTCCGCGACCGCAATGGTAAAAAAAGCCCTGATTAACTGCATGGAATCCGGTAAAATATCGGGCGAAGACCTGTACAACCTTGATGACACGAGCCTTTTTACCCTTCTCAAGGAAAAATCAAGCGGAACCCTCGCAGAATCGGTGCATGAGGGCAGAATTTTTGCCACTGCGGCGGAAATTTCCCCTGAACAGCTCGATCTTTCAGCCATTCGAGGGTTTGCAGAACGCGCCAAAGTCGAGTCCCTTCTGGCAGAGGAATTAAGACGCGCCGGGCTGGAACTCAAAGATGAGGATATAATTATCGATATTCCCGACCCTGTCTCCTTTGAAACCGGGCTTTATGTAGCGGACGAAAAGTGCAGTTTTAGTAGCAGTTCCAGCGCATTCAAGCAGGAAATAGTAGACGCTTTTATAAAGACACTATATACTGTAAGGGTGTTTATTAACCAAAAATATAAGGAAACTATAAAGACATTTTTAAAGGACTATGGTATAATTGAAAGATTAATGAAGAGGGAGGACAGAAATGGACATTCGTAATACGACAGAAGACATAGTCTTTAACGCGGTACAGTCGATTTTTAACGAGATTAAAAAGAGCGGCAATCCGGAAAAATTGTGCCTGTGTTATCAGTGCCGGACAGATACGATCTGTTTTACCCTTAACCGCGTTGAACCAAATTATATCGTTTCAAACCGTGGTTTTTCCCGAATCGAGCAAACCAGTATAAAAAGACAGCAAATTGAGGTTGATATAGCGACGCTCATTTACA
Organism: Treponema sp.; assembly: GCA_031254315.1. Lineage (GTDB taxonomy): Bacteria > Spirochaetota > Spirochaetia > Treponematales > Breznakiellaceae > WQXQ01. The sequence goes on along the minus strand of JAIRUQ010000122.1, from coordinate 89,142 downwards.
AAGGACTGCGCCTTGTAAACCACAACTTGCGTCCTACCGCAACGCACGACGGCTCTTCTGTTATGGTCCCAAAAGAAACCCAGAATGACCCTATATATGATATTCCAACCATTTCCGGACGCATTTTTAACGGCATAAGTTTTGAACCAATTGTTGGGCTTGATGTTTCTCTTTATTGCGAAGGGGAACTTATCGAAATGAGAAACAATAACTGGCAAAACCCCTTCACAATGGTTCCAAGTACTCCGGGAATATATACCTTCTGGCCTGCTCCAATAACGGCGGAAACCCTTGATACTACAAATAAATTCAATTTTACGCTAAAGGTTGATGCTCCCGATTATGAACCTTTACAGCATTTTTTCACTCTTGCGGCAACCAGTAAATTTAACGATCCGCAGTCGTACTCAATGAACCGTTCATTTAAACTGCCGGATTTATACCTTTTCCCGCCGGGTGAAGCGGAGCAAAACGGTTGACATTCTGTCTATAATTATTGTACTCTTTTCTCATATTACTTTTTAGGAGATATATATGGCACAAGCCAGTAAGAACAGCCGCACGGCAAGCGCGACACAAAAATTTATGTGTTCCTGCGGCGGTGAAATCAAGATGAAAACCCTCTTTGAGAGCGGTAAAGTAAAAAACATGGCGGAATGTGAAAAATGCAAACGGAAAGAAAGGCGTCCGTCAGACTTTAAATAACGCCATCATAAACAGAAACTTCAGGAGGTTATCCTTTGGCTAAGAAAAGCAGTTCAGCGGAAAAGCGGCATCGCAAGAGCGAAGAACGCAGACTTCGCAACAAATCGGCAAAAAGCGCGGTCAGAACAAGCGTAAAGAAATTTGTTTCCCTTACGCAGAAAAAAGACCCAACGGCGGAAGCGGCATTAAAAGAAATGATCAAAAAAATTGATACGGCGGCTGGAAAAGGCATTATTACAAAAAATGCGGCGGCGCGAAAAAAATCAAGAATGCAACGCTATTACAATACAATGAAAACAGCGCAATAGTTAGCGTTTATATTATATGGCGGCGAAAAAATTTACAAAAGCTGACATTATAGATGCTCTTTATGAAAAGACAGGGATGAACCGCATTGAGGTTCGCAAGGCGGTTGATCTCTTTATTGATGAAATGAAAGATGCCCTTATGCGCCGCCAGATAATAGAACTGCGCGGCTTTGGGACTTTTGAGGTAAAGACTAGAAAAGCCCGTCCAAGGGCGCGTAATCCAAGAACAGGTGAAAGTATCGTTATCCGTTCGCACAGCGTAGTAGCGTTCCGTTCAGGCAGAGAACTGAAACAGGCGGTATGGAACCTCACCGGTGACTAAAAACCATGAAAAAAGCGGCAAATGAAAAATAATAACGGTTGGATTATCAAAATTTTAATCCACCTGGGTCTTATTGTCTTAGCGTCAATTCTTTTTGCCGCATCCTTCCCAAATCTTCTCTTTAAAAACGGGCTCCCCTTCCTTGCGTGGTTCGCGTATATCCCGATTCTCATCGTTATTCGGAATAACAACCTGCCTGCGTGTATCGGCTGGGGCGCGATATACGGCTATACGGCGTATGCTCTTTTTAATTATTGGCTTGGAGCTTTTCATCCGGCGGCATGGGTAATAACATACACAATTTATTTTGTTTATTTGGCTGTCGTTTTTACGCTTTTAAAGCTCGCGGAGATTCTTTTTCAAAAAAGGGCGTACATAGTTCAATGGCTTATCTGGCTTGCTTATGAATATTTATGTTCATTGGGATTTTTAGGCTATACTTACGGAATAACAGGTTATTCCCAGTGGCAAATGACAGCATTAATTCAAATAGCGAGCATTACAGGCGTGTGGGGAGTTTCCGCTCTTGTTACATTCCCCTCCTTCTGGCTTGCTGAGGCGATAAATCAACATAATGGCCGCCTGATAAAAATTGGAAACGCTCTAACGGCATTTTTCAACAAAGAAAAACTCTCCGCTATTATTTGGGCGGTCGCTCTCTGTGCCTCCCTTGTTTTTGGCATAATCAATATTAAAGATTTTTCGTCATATCCACAGGCGCAAATCGCCCTTATACAGCACAACACCGACCCGTGGGAAGCCGACAGGGCTCCTGTCCAATGGCTGATAACAGAAGCGTACCGCAAGGACTTGAGAAACTTAATACGGCTCTCTGATGAGGCTCTTGCTTTGTCCCCGCAACCGGATTTAATCGTCTGGCCCGAAACGGCGTTTATTCCAAGAATTTACTGGCACGCCACTTACCGCGACGATCCCAACTCCTGGCCATTGGTAAGGGAGCTTTTAGTGTATCTTTACGAAAAAGAAACGCCATTCTTAATCGGCAACGACGACGGGCGAAAAGAGCCGGCAATAAATCCAAATGCGGACGAAAAATTCCGCGTCGATTATAATGCGGCGCTGTATTTTGAAAACGGAATAAATACACAACTTTACAGGAAAATCCATCTGGTTCCCTTTACGGAACATTTCCCATATAAGAAACAATTCCCCTGGATATACAACGCCTTAAAAAAAGCGGACACGCATTTCTGGGAAAAAGGTGATGAACTGACCGTATTCTCAGGACCGGGATTTTCATTCTCCACCCCGATCTGTTTTGAAGATACCTTTGGCTATCTGGCAAGAAACTTTGTCCGTAAAGGAGCCGACGTATTTATCAACCTTTCAAACGATGCGTGGTCGGCAAGCCTTCCCGCACAGTACCAGCATCTTTCAATTGCCGTCTTTCGGGCTGTGGAAAACTTCCGCCCAATGGTCAGAGCAACCACTTCCGGTCAAACCTGCGCCATTGACCCGTCAGGCAGGGTTATCGCGGAGGCTCCCCCATTCACAGAAACGATTCTCAATGTATCAATCCCACTGGTAACAGGGACTACGATTTACACGCTTTACGGCGATTATCTTGGCATATTCTTTACTTTTATGGCTGTTATATTATTGCTTTTTGGGGCGGTATGGTATACAATAAGAATCAGGCGTAGCGACAGCCAAAGCCTTGATAATAAGGCGGCTTTTCCTTTCAACAAGAAGAGTAAAGAGGGAACTCGATGAATACCCAGAAAAAAATACTAATTGCCGATGACGAAACAATTAATCTCGATTTTTTTGAAGTAATGCTGTCCAAGCTGGGCTTTGTTGTTGAGAAATGCGACAATGGGCTAGCCGTCCTTGAAAAAGTAAAAAAATTCATGCCGGATTTAATCATCCTTGATAATATCATGCCGGGCATGAGCGGACGGGATATAACAAAAAATCTTAAAAAAGACCCTAACTTCAAAGATATTTCTATAATAATGTTATCCGCGCTGGACGATGTCAAAGACAAGGTCGCAGGTTTTGAAGCCGGAGCGGACGATTATATAACAAAGCCGTTCAATTTTACGGAAGTCCTTGCGCGCATAAATGCGGTACTGCGTAACCGCGCTTTATTTGATCAGATAAAAGTAAGGGAGACACGCCTTGCCCTTGCCGAAGAATTAAACCGGGACTTAAAAGAAAACCTTTCGGGCTTTATAGGAAACATTGACGAGCTTGATGACGCAATCGCGTCGATCTGCAAGAACGCGGCGGAGGACGGCGCGAATTATAGCCCGGAAACTCTGGTTAATAGTATAAAACCAATAAGCGAAAAAATCCTTTCGGTGAGAAAACACATCGCGGCTCTTGACGCAAGGATTGAAAAAACTATAAATGAATGGGATAATCTTAAAAAAGATGAAATAGGGCTTTCAGTTCTTGAAAGCCAGATAAGAAAATTTTTACATCAGGAGCAGTCCTAATGCCCAGACGGGAAGAAAAAAAGAAAGATAAAACAGAAGTTGTAGTGCTTGGAAAAACCACCAGTTTTATCGGAATACTGAAATTCGCCACAACTTTGCGTATTCAGGGAAATTTCAGGGGAACAATAGAAGCCTCAGGCGATCTTATTGTCGATAAAGAAGCGGTTGTTGACGCTGATCACATAACGGTAAGCTCTCTTGCGGTTTACGGCAATATTTCGGGAACTGTGCATGCGCATGATAAAGTCGATATGATGAGCGGTGCGAAAGTTCACGGCGATGTAAGCGCTGTAAGACTGCGTATCGCGGACGGTGTTCTTTTTGAAGGCAAATGCAAAATGACTAATGTAGAAAAAGACGTAGAAATTTTTCACCGTCCGGCGGAAGAAATAAAAGCGGACTTACAGCGTAACAATGCCAGAGCGTAATATAGATTCAGAACTGCCAAAACTTGAGCTGACGCTCAAGGCTGAAAAAACAGCGGAGGCTGTGATAGAAAAGTTAAAGACCTCTTCAGTTAAGCTGGCGTTAGCTGAATCTTGCACTGCCGGTTTAATTTCAGGGTTGTTAGCTTGTATTCCGGGAGCCTCCGGCGTACTGTGGGGCTCTTTTGTGTGTTACACAAAAGAGGCAAAAATATCCATGCTTGGTCTTGAAAGGGACAAGATTGACGCCTTCGGTCTTGTAAGCAAAGAGACCGCCTGCTCCATGGCAGAAGGAGCGTTGGCAAGAAGTGGGGCTGATATCGCGGTAGCCGTAACAGGGCTTGCCGGACCGGACGGAGACGGAAGCACAGTCCCTGTCGGGACTGTATGGGTCGCGGCTACCCTGCGAAGCGGAAAAATCGAGGTAAAGGAATTCCGTTTTTCAGGAGCCAGAAACGCCGTCCGTACTTGCGCCGCTATTGCGGTCTTTGAATTATTGTTAAACATCTTGACATAAAGCGAAAAAAATATTAGATTAGGAGAATCCTTTCGAGAATATGTTGTATCAAATAATAATAAAAAAAGTAAGTCCTGTCTTTTCCTGCAAATTCCGCATGGAAGAGGCTATTCATAGGTGGTAAAAATGGCAGTCTTAAAAAGAGGCAGAAGACCAAACGGAGAGAATATGGAAAACGAAAATTCTGAAGAAACGGATATTTCTCAAGGTTCCGAAAACGGCGAAAAAGCCGGACGTGTAGTTGTGCGGGGCAGAAGAAATAATTCTGATTCAAACGGGTCTGATTACAGACAAAACGGAAATAATGGGGAAACGTCTGAAACCTCGCAAGGTGATTTGCCGTCGCTCCCAAAACTTCCTTCAATGCCTGATCTATACGGCAAACCAAATCCCCGACAAGATCAGGACAACGGCAAACCTCGCCTGACAATAAACGAACTTATCAGGCTAAACATGAAAGACCTGCGCGAACTTGCCGCATGTTACAACATCACCCATGACGACATGGTAATCCTGAAAAAACAGGAAATAGTTTTCGCGCTCCTTAAAGCGCACACCGAAAGGGGCGGTATCATTTATGCCTACGGCTCTTTAGAAATACTGCCGGACAGTTACGGTTTCTTGCGCAGTCCGCAGAATTCATATCTTCCCGGTCCCGATGATATTTATATAAGCCCAAGCCAGATACGGCTCTTCGCGCTTAAAACAGGCGATACGGTATACGGTCAAATCCGCAGTCCAAAAGAAGGCGAACGTTTCTTTGCGATGTTAAGAGTTGAAACCGTCAACTACGACGATCCGACAGTCGCCCAAAACCGTATTCCGTTTGACAACCTCACCCCCCTGTACCCAAATCGCAAACTCGACCTTGAAACATCAACCGAAGGAGTAAGCGAGCGTGTTATTAATTTGTTCTGCCCAATCGGAAAAGGTCAGCGTTCATTAATCGTAGCGCCGCCCAGAACCGGTAAAACAATTATGATGCAAAAAATAGCGAACGCGATTACAAAAAATCACCCGGAAGTTTACCTTATCGTCCTTTTAATTGACGAACGTCCCGAAGAAGTAACCGACATGGAACGCACCGTGCGTGCGGAGGTAATTTCTTCAACCTTTGACGAACAGGCAAGCCGCCATGTTCAGGTTACAGAGATGGTTCTGGAAAAAGCCAAGCGCCTCGTTGAGCACAAGAGGGACGTCGTGATTCTTTTAGACTCGATAACCCGTCTTGCGCGCGCATATAACCAAACCGTCCCGACATCGGGAAAAATCCTTTCAGGCGGCGTTGACTCAAACGCCCTTCACAAGCCAAAACGTTTCTTCGGAGCGGCGCGCAATATTGAAGAAGGCGGGAGCCTTACGATCATCTCCACCGCCCTTGTTGAGACCGGCAGTCGCATGGACGAAGTAATTTTTGAAGAATTCAAAGGAACCGGAAACATGGAAATCAACCTTGACAGGCGCATTTCCGACCGCAGACTGTTCCCGGCAATCAACATCAAAAAATCCGGCACTCGCAAGGAAGAACTCCTCCTTACAGAGGAAGAAATCCAAAAAATCTGGATTTTACGCAAAGTTATCAACCCAATGGACGATATCGAAATTATCGAATTACTGGTTGACAGAATGAAAAAAAGCAAGAATAATGAAGCATTCCTAAAATCCATGAACACCGGAACAGGTGGCATGGATTAAGTCCTTAAACCGTCCGACCACTTAAATTAGCCTATGCGTTAACTTAAGTGGTCGGACTGGAGTTGGACAATTAACCGGAGGATAAAATGAGAGATGGAATTCACCCAAAGTACGAACTAACAAAAATCACCTGTGCCTGTGGAAACGTAATCGAAACCCGTTCCACAGTAAAGGACATCAAGGTTGAAATTTGTTCTTCCTGCCACCCCTTCTTCACAGGCAAGCAAAAATTGGTAGACACCGCAGGACGCATTGAACGGTTCAAGAAGAAATACAATATTAAAGAGTAGATTTACGCTCAATTGTAAAACTAGATTTTCTCAGGCTTGTGGCGGTATCATGTGCCTGCTCTGCAAATTCAGAAATGTATGCCTGTAGATTTTAATTGGGGTCCTGTCAGGGCAAAAAATGCCGTGACGGAGCACGACATTTTTGCCCTGCCACCCCTCAAGTACCTAATGGGCATACATTTCTGCAATGTTTGGGAAACTTGATTAATATGCTGAAACAGTTTAATCTAAATATACGATGAAATCGTTGAGAAATACGCAAGAAAACCTGCTTTTCCCTGAGACTCCATTTATTGACAAACAGCTTTTAACCATAAAAGAAGCAAGCGTTTGGGCAACAGATTACCTGCAAAAAAATGTAACGGCTTCTAATATTTCGTACCTTATTCAATATGGGCGTATTCGCCGTATTGATCAAAATGGGACTACGTTTGTTTCTGTAATGGAACTCAATGATTATTATCTATCGTACAATGGTTCGCGTCAACTAAATTACAAAGAAAAACTGGGTGATGATCTTAATTGGGAACTTTCCTTTGACCAGTATAAAGAAGCAGAAACGACAAAACATGTTCATCGTCTGCACCCATACAAAGGAAAATTTATACCTCAGCTTGTAGAGTATTTTCTTGACTCTCACACTGATAAATTTAAAACCAGCGTTTATTTCAAACCAGGTGATGTTGTTCTTGACCCATTCTCTGGAAGCGGAACAACAATGACTCAGGCATCGGAACTTGGCATGCATGCTGTAGGTATTGATATATCTGCTTTCAACACATTGATTGGAAATTGCAAGGTCGCGCATTATGATATTACCAAACTTAAAATGGAAATATTTCGTATAACAAATATTTTACAGGAATTTGTTGTAAAATCAAAAATACTAGAATTTGAAGAGAGACTCTTACAAGAGTTGTATGATTTTAACAATAAATATTTTCCTGTTCCTGAATATAAATATAAACTTAGAAAAAAAGAAATAGATGAAGATTCCTATTCTCAGAAAAAAGAAAAATTATTTCTTCCGATATTTGAAAAACTTGTAAAAGAATATGGCATTGTCCTTCGACAGAAAAAACAGGATACTTTTCTTGACAAATGGTACTCTAAACAAATCCGCAAGGAAATTGATTTTGTGTATTCTGAAATTCAAAATATTAAAGATAAAAATATTAAAAATATTTTATGTATAATTCTTAGCCGGACAATTCGAAGTTGCCGCTCAACAACGCATGCAGACTTAGCTACATTGCTTGAACCTGTAACAGCGGCATATTACTGTAGTAAACACGGAAAAATTTGCAAACCGCTCTTTTCTATTTTGAAATGGTGGAAAGTATACTCAAATGATACCGTAGATCGTCTTTTAACATTTGCAAAATTGAAAACTGATACATATCAATTATGCTTAACCGGCGACAGCCGTACCATTGACATCTTCAAAGAGACAAAACGAATTATGCCGGAATTCTCAAGTGTTCTGGAAAAGAAAAAGATTAACGGCATTTTTTCTTCTCCCCCTTATGTTGGGTTGATTGATTATCACGAACAGCACGCCTATGCATACGATTTGTTTGGCTTCCAACGTAATGATGAACTCGAAATAGGACCTCTTTTTCGAGGGCGCGGCAAGACAGCTATTAATAGTTATGCTGATGGAATTGCGGCAGTTTTAAATAATTGTAAAAAATATTTTGCGAAAGACTACAATGTCTTTTTGGTAGCAAATGACAAGTTTAATCTATATCCGGCAATTGCCCAAAAAGCGGATATGACTATCGTGAATACTTTTCATCGTCCTGTTCTTAACAGAACAGAGAAAGACAAAGCGGCATATTCCGAAACAATTTTTCATTTAAAGGAGAAATGATGGCACTAACCAATGAACAAAAAGAAAAAATATCTATTGAAGTTATCAAAACTCTGGTAACAAGATTTGAGAGTTTTCCAGAAGATTCTTCTAATAATAGAAACGCTCCTTTTCATGAAGCTTTCTTAAATGCATTTACTGATAAGCTAGCCGGAAAAGTCTCAGATACTCCATTTTTCATAAGTTTAAGTAGCTGGCTACATGGTTTGAATACAACCTTAGGACAGACATTCTTTGAAAATGTAGCTCATATTCTTTGCAATGGCGAAAAACGGGAATATACATCTAAAAGATTAGGAAATTTGGATATAACACAAGAACAAAAAAGTATAATTAATGACATTATTACAAAGCTTAGCACTGATGCTACTAAGCCCAATTTGGAAAACGAAAATGCGCTATTATATAAAAAGTATAATTCTCATTTAGTAAAAACAATTGATTTTTCTGCTGATGTATTTTTTGAAGATTCTAATTTGGTAACTGCTATTGAAATGAAAACCGTTAAACCTAATTCTGGAGGGATGAGGGATGAAAAAACGAAAATATTGGAAGGTAAAGCTGCATTATATCGGCTTTTCCCTGATAAGGAAGTTCGTTTTTTCATCGGTTTTCCTTTTGACCCGACAGTAAATCCCAAAGATGAGAATGTAACAAGCTATAATAAAGATCGCTTTCTTGGCTCTATCATAAACATGAATAAATATTTTAATAAAAAAGAAACTTTGGTAGCAAGCGAACTTTGGGATTTTTTATCGGGAACAGAAAATACGATGGAAGAAATACTTAAGGTAATCAATACTATTTCCACAACAGAGTTTTTGTCTAAGTATCAGTTACTTACAGATAATTCAAAAAGAAATACGCCAGAATATCTTACACAATTAAAAGACTGGAATTTGGTTTCAGAAAAATTATTAATAGACAATAATAACTTAATTCAAAGCAAATTGTGTACTGGAGATTTGAAACGTGTTTTCAACAAAATAGCATTTGACGCCAAAGGTAATTACAATTGGGATAGGTATAATACTTTAAGAAATTTGTTATAACCATCTCTAATATTCACCTAACAAAAAGCCGCTACTTAAAAAGCGTTTCTATACTTATGTAAACCAGAGGGATAAAAATCGCAGGGATAAAATTGGCTACCTTGATTTCCTTCACTCCCAAAAAGTTAAAACCAATTGCCGCTATAATAAGGCTCCCCACCGCGGACATCTCCCTGATAATTTCAGGCGTAAGAATATCCTTTAGCGCCATGGCGGCAAGAGCGATTCCAGCCTGATAAATAAAAACCGGAATGGCGGAAAAGACAACCCCAATTCCCATTGACGCGCCAAAAACAATGGAAGTCGCTCCGTCCAAAATTGATTTCGCAAAAAGTGTCTCGTGACTGCCTGTAAGACCGCTCTGTATGGAACCTACAATTGCCATTGAGCCGGAACAGTAAAGTATGCTTGCGTTGACAAAACCTTTCGAGAAAGAGCGCTCCCCTTCTGCGCTACCAAAACCAAGTTTTCGCTCCACCCAAACGCCAAAGCGGTTCATAATAGCGTCAATGTTGATAAGTTCCCCAATAGCCGCGCCAACAACCATGCTCATTATAAATAACAACACTCTCTGATTGTCCAACGCGCCCTTGATACCAACATAAACAATGGCAAGCCCAATTGCTTTTTTGATGATCTCTTCAAACCTTGAGGGAATTCCCCTGACAAGGAAACAACCCACGAGGGCGCAGACAACAATTACAATAGCGTTTACAGCAGGTCCCAACATCAGCGTCTCCTTATGGAAGAATATTTCCGGCGGCAATAAAAATAGCATACCATTCGTCTCTGGTAATGTTAACCTCCGTGGCTTTAACACAGTCTTTAAGACGTTTAACGTTCATTGTTCCTGTTACAACCTGCATTTTAGCTGGATGCCGCAACAGCCACGCAATAGCGATACAAGTATTAGAGACCGAATACTTGTCCGCTATTTCGCTTAAAACTTTATTAAGAGCCGGAAACTCAGGGCTATCCAAAAATACCCCTTTAAAAAATCCGTACTGTAAGGGAGACCATGCCTGTATGGTAATATCATTGAGGCGGCAGAAATCCAAAACATTTCCGTCCCTTTGAACGGCAAAATCATCCTGCATATTATTGTACAGCCCCTGCGAAATCATGCCGCAGTTGGCTATGCTCAACTGAAGCTGATTCGCTACAATGGGCTGTTTCACATAACGCGCCAGAAGCTGAATCTGCATTGGGTTTTGATTAGAAACTCCAAAATGGCGAACTTTTCCGGCTTTTTGGAGTGTGTCAAAAGCCTCGGCTACCTCCTCAGGCTCCATGAGAGCGTCCGGTCTGTGAAGGAGAAGCACATCAAGATATTCGGTCTCAAGACGTTTGAGGATTCCGTCAACAGAAGAGAGAATATACTCTTTAGAAAAATCAAACGCCTTACCGGGTCGTATACCGCACTTGGATTGAATAAGGACTTTTTCCCTCGGCGCGTTAGCTGACTTTAACGCTTTCGCGAAAATTTCTTCGCAGGCTCCGCCAGCGTAAATATCCGCGTGATCAAAGAAATTAGCGCCCAATTCCAGAGCGGCTATGATAAAGCGGACAGCCTCGGTATTTTCAAGTTTGTTCATCCGCATACAGCCCACCGCAATTGTAGGCACATTCAGAGCCGTGGCTCCTAAATTGATATTTTTCATCACTTATCCCTGTATTTACTTTAATACATCTCGCTAATTACGCCAAGATGGTATGAGGGCAGTGAGAGATGTCAAAAAGGTAAGAATTTAACCACGGAGGACACGGAGTTCACGGAGAAAGAAGCAAAAACACATCAGTACTCTGTGTTTCTCCGTGGTTTAATATTCTTCTCGGACAATCCCTTCTCATTTTCGGGATAAAAAACAATCGCTTTTTCCCGTCTTTTAAGGTATAATTAACGCTACGGAGGAACACATGGGGGAAAAACTAAAATACGGTATTGTAGGGTGCGCAGGAATCGCCGAGGGCAAACATCTTCCATCCATAAAAAAACTTGACGATGTAGAAATAACCGCCTTCTGCGACATTATTCCTGAACGCGCCGAAAAGGCAAACAAGGAATACGGCGGGGCGAAGGGCAAAGTCTTCAAAGATTACCGTGAACTTGTAAAGGAAAAACTGGACGCTGTACTTGTATTGACACCTAACAGCTCCCATTGTGAAATTACAGTCGCCGCGTTACAGGCTGGCAAGCATGTAATGTGCGAAAAGCCAATGGCAAAAAATTATCAGGAAGCCAAAGCGATGATTGCCGCGCGCGACAAGAGCGGAAAACTGCTTACAATCGGCTATCAAAATAGGTTCAGGGCGGACAGCCTTTACCTTAAAGCGGAGTGCGACAGCGGCACTCTTGGTGACATATATTTCGCAAAAGCGACCGCACTTCGCAGACGGGCTGTTCCAACATGGGGAGTTTTTCTTGATGAGGAAAAACAAGGCGGCGGTCCGTTAATCGACATAGGAACTCACGCTCTCGATCTTACCCTGTTTATGATGAACAACTACGAGCCTTTGTACGCGGCAGGAACTACTTATCATAAATTGAACAAAGACAAAAACACAGGCAACGCATGGGGCGACTGGGACACGGACAAGTTTACAGTTGAAGATTCCGCTTTTGGTTTCGTCGTAATGAAAAACAACGCGACGATCATTCTTCAGAGCAGTTGGGCATTGAACACTACGGATGTACGGGAAGCCGTTACAACTCTTTGCGGTACAAAAGCCGGAGCGGATATGCCGAAATCGGGAGAACTTGTCATTAACGGTGTCAAGAACGGAAGGCAATACACATACAGCCCTGATTTCAAAACGGGCGGAGTTGCGTTCTACGATGCGGCAAGTGAAAAAGCCGCCGATGTTGAAGCGCGAACCTTCGCGGAAGCGATTCGCGGCAAGGGCAAACTCTATGTGCTTGCGGAGGAAGCCGCAGTAGTAACAAAAATACTGGAAGGTATTTACATATCCGCGAAAAGCGGCAAACCCTATTATTTTGAGGATTAAATGAATAAGATTAACGTTACAGTTTGGAACGAATACGGAAACGAACAGAAAGAACAGGCAACCGCAGGAATTTACCCTAATGGAATGCACATAACAATAGCGGACTTCCTCAATAAAGATGAGGATATAAACGCGAAAACGGCTATTTTATCTGAAGCCGAACACGGATTGACAGAAGAAGTCCTTGACAATACCGATGTTTTGATTTGGTGGGGACACAAATATCATGACAAAGTCGATGACCATGTCGCGTCTTGTATAGTTGAGCGAGTCCAGCGCGGTATGGGAATTATCTTTCTTCATTCGGCGCACAAATCAAAACCTTTTATGCGCCTGCTTGGCACAAGCGGTTCCTTATGTTGGAACGAAGCGGACGAAAGATGCCGCGTGTGGACATGCGCGCCTGCTCATCCTATCACACAGGGAATCCCACAGCAATTTGTACTCGACCGCGAAGAAATGTACGGAGAGCCGTTTGGAATCCCCGAACCTCAGCAAACAGTTTTTATAAGCTGGTTTCAAAGCGGCAATGTATTTAGAAGTGGAGTAACATTCCAGCGTGAAAACGGCAGAATTTTTTATTTTCAGCCGGGACACGAAACTTATCCTGCATATCACAATGAATTTGTACAGCGGATAATTACAAATGCTGTAAAGTGGGCGAAACCTGTTGTCAAAACCGCGGAACTTGTATGTCCCAATACGCCGCCGCTGGAGAAGTTTTAAAATTTTAGCGGCGTTGAACATAGCGACTTGTATTAAAGTTATGCGCATTTTGTCTTTAGCTATTGACAAAATATAAGAACATAAATAATATAGGGGTCTAAAATGAAATTATTTTCGTGTGTTTATGTATGGATGGACATTTATAATAATAAGATTGTATCTTTTGATAAAGATTGTAATAAATCAGAATATAAATATGAGATTGATGTGTCATTGGATTTATTGCAAAGAATAAAAGAATTAGTTAAATTAACAGTTAAAGAAATACCCTTTTCGTTAGTAAGGTCTAAAATAATGCTTTTAGTATCTGAAAATGAAAATAGAGAATTTATACTTAAGGCAGAGGAAATAATATATCATAATGGAAAAAATAAGTTTAGGGAAATGTTATGGATAGAATATGGTGTGTTAGTTATTTCCGCATTTAATAAGATTCTTAATAAATGTATTTTTCTTGTTTCTTTAAACAATCAAATATATGGTTTTGTATCATTTGCTGGAACAAGGATAACAAATGGAATGTTTTTTGAAAATAATTTATCATTAAATTGGATGATTGAACAAATAAAAAATGAAATACCAAATAACATTCCTGAAAATTTACTTAAATTAAAGAAAATAGTACATAATGATAAAATATTTGATTTAGAGGAGTTATGGAATAATGAGGCAGAAATAATAATTTCATTAGAACCAGAATGTTTTTATAATAAAACAAAAGATATTCAAAATAATGTTTTTGAAAATAATTATATAAATAACATAGTTGATATTGGACTGGATAAATATATGAAAATGTTTTTTAATTATATAAAATATTACAAACGGCATATAATATGATTGTAGTACCAACTGAACATTAACTCAAACATAAAGATTAAATCCCTCTTACAAGCCAATCTCAAAAGCCTTTGGTGCTTTCCTGCCACGAAAATCTTCATCCATGATTTTACTTTCAATATCTATTACGCGCACATTTTTGGAACATACAGCAAGCTCCGTTTCTAGTTCAGATGCCTTTATCGCGGCACTACGCGCATTTACACTCAGGAAAATTTTCCCTCCTGTGGCAAGCAAAGCGAGCGCTTTTTCGAGTAAATTAATTAAATCCCGCCGTAAATCAAAGCTGTCTGTCATTTTTTTTGAATTTGAAAACGCCGGCGGATCAACGATAATCATATCCCACTTTATTCCCTTTTTAACCGCTTTATCAAGAAAAGAAAGAACATCCGCGCGGATCAACCTGTTGATACTACGCTCTTCCCGTGGACTATCTTTCCCCGCGAAAAATTCTTCTTCGTAAGAAATCATCTGCGCTGAAAAACCGTTAAGGGAAAAATTTTCTCTAGCCCACGAAAGGTAAGTATTTGAAAGATCAACTGAATCGGTAGAAACCGCTCCGCCTGCCACAGCGTACACTGAAAATGAGCCTGTGTAAGAAAAGAGATTTAATATTTTTTTACCGCCGGCATCACCGCGAACAATTGCCCTTAAAAGCCGCCTGTCAGGGAACAGACCGCAGTCAAGATAATCCGAAAGGTTCACCTTAAAACTCAAACCTTTTTCGCTCACTATTTTTGTAAAATGCGTACTGCCCAATTTTTCATACTGAGAACTTCCCCTCTGCCTCTCGCGCTGTTTCAAAAATACGCGTTCAGTTTCTATTCCAAGAGAACGAGAAACGCCGGCTTTCATCGCGGACAGCCACTGCTCCTCTTCGTCCTTGTCTTTTTCATAGGGGCGTTTGTACAACGCGCCGGAGATGACAGCGTCATGTACATGGGCGCAATCTCCGTAAAAATCAAGGACAAGCGGTATTTCCGGTATATCGCGGTCGTAGAGCCTGAAAACGCCCGCATCCGCTCTTTGCGCCCACTTTTTCAAGTGGCGAAACCGTTTTTGCAGACGGTTTTCAAACATTTGAGATTGAAGAGCTGTTTTTTCATTCACATAACACATTGATTTCTCTCTAATTGTAAAATAGCATAAAACAAACATGATAACAATAGAATTGCCCGAAAACTTCAACCTAAAAACAACTCTACCCCCTACTCCCCACTCCCTATTCCCTACATATTGTTATTTATAAAATTTTAATATACATTAAACTAGACTATGATAACTATCACTCCTATAGAAAACCACCGCGAACGGGAAAAGGGCGTTATTGTATACCCTGTGTATTCGAGGCGTTCCGGCGGTCTCTCTGTGGGAATAAACCTTTTCCCCGATAAAAAATCCTGTCCCTTCGACTGCCCATACTGCGAGGTTTTCCCCTTTGCAACTAACGCTATTTTTTCTCTCGAACAAATGGAGTTTGATCTGCGTAACACAATTTCCTCTGCTCTTGAACAAAAAACCCCCATAAAAGACATTTGCTTCTCAGGCAACGGCGAGCCTTCGCTCTCCGCCGTTTTACCGCAAGCGCTTGAACTCGCGGGAAAGATACGGGCAGAAATAGCAGACGAAGCGCAGATTGTCCTTATTACAAACGGCGCAGGTCTTTTACAGCCGCAAATTTTTTCTCTTCTTAAAACGGCGGCAACAACTCCACTCGCGCTGAACATCTGGCTCAAGTTAGACGCGGGAACGCAGGACTGGTATGAAAAAATAAACCGTACATCCGTCTCCTTTGAAAAGTTAATCGCAAAAATAAAAGAATTTGTCTCCTGCACTCCCGTAACGATACAAACAATGCTATGCGCTGTTGACGGCAACAGTCCGCCGCCGCAAGAAGAAAAAGCATGGGTACAGTTAATGGTTGATATTGCGTCTAACGTAACAGAAAACTCACAAGCGGCGGGCGGCATTCGCAAAGTACAGCTTTACGGCAAAGCGCGCCCTTCTCCTGAAGACCCAAAAACCTCTCCCCTACCCCCTCAATATCTTGAAGAACGCGCCGCTTCTCTGCGCAAGGCGCTCTCTTCGGCAGTTTCCGCACCGCCGCCTGTGGAAGTGTACATTTAACGTGAGTTGTGCGAAATACTATCAAAATATATTGACAAAAAGATATTAAGGAGATATAAAGGAGACTATGAAAACAAAGAAATTAATCATATTATCCTTATTAATATTTATATCAAGTTTTTCTTTTGCCAATGAAAGTGAGAGGAAATATTTTATTGGGATTAATGGTACTGGACTAAATGTTATCGGAATAATTTTTGAATATTCATTTGGTAACTCGTTTTCAATAATTAGTGAGATTCATTTTAATAATCCTATAGGTGCGGAAATTGGTATCAATATATATGGTAGATATTATTTTTTTGAGAATATGAATAAATTGTATCTGGATTTAGGATTTGGTTATTTTGGTAATTTTGTAAAGACAAATTGTTTAATGCTTGAACCTAGGATTGGGTGGCGTTTTTTCTTAGGAGATAGTTCTTTTGCATTAGAGCCTCATCTTGGTTATCCTTTTATACTTCCAATTAATAAACAATATGATTTGCCCTATTCCCCTGATATTTATTCAATTTATGGGATTTTTGGTATAATTGCAGGTTTTCAATTTTAAAGAGTAGAAATAAAATTATGGTATAAGATGGTACTTCGCACAACAGGATTGTTAAAGTACACCGCTAAAGCGGCTAGAGTTCCGCGTTACAATGGCGTTTATCAAAAACTTAAGAAGCCAATTTTTTCCGCAACGCTCCAAGAGACACTACATCAATGCCCGGCTTGAAAGACCAGCTATCGGGAGAAGGGGTAACTATAAATGTACGCTTGGGCGCAATGTCTTCAAAAGCAAGATAATTTCCCTTGCTTAAAACAGGGCTAAACGAAACCTTACATTCTATTGCGTATATCTTTCCGTCAATGTTAATCACAAAATCAGCTTCCGCGCCGTTAGATGTTCTGTAGTAACAAATCTCCGCGTTCGGATACCAGCCGCGAAGATTGGTAAAAACAATCTGTTCCCAAACCGCTCCGAATACAGGATGCCCTGATAACTCATCAAAGGAACGAAGCCCCAACAATGCGGCGGTTATTCCCGAATCGGCAATGTACACTTTCGGCGCTTTGACAAGCCGTTTGTTCAAATTGGAAAACCACGGCGAAACTACCTCTACCATATAGGTACTCGCAAGCAGATCAATATGTTTCTTAACAGACACGGAACTAATTCCCAAAGAAGAAGCCAATGTCGAATAATTTACCGTCTGTCCGTTTATGTGGGCAAGCATGCGCCAGAGCCGACCCATAGCCTTTGGAGTAAACTCTCTCCATTGAAGCAAATCCCTCTCAAGAAATGTAGAAATAAAATCCTCGCGCCATTGATAAGATACCTTCCTGTCATTGACAAGAATACTTCGCGGAAAACCGCCTGCGGAAAAATACCGTTCCATAGAATATTTCCCCTCAATCTCCCCCCACAAGAAAGGAGTAAGCCGCTTGTAAGAAACCCTTCCTGCCAACGATTCAGAACTTTGCTTGAGAAGGTCGCGCGAAGCTGAGCCAAGAATGAGAAAACATCCCGATCTGTCCCACTCATCCACAAGACTGCGAATCAGCGGAAAAAGTTCTGGCTTGCGCTGAATCTCATCAATGCAGACAAGTTTTCCCTTTTGGGAACCTAGAAACCACTCGGCATTATCCAATTTTCTTAGATCCGAGGGTCGCTCCAAATCAAGATAAACCAAACCGGACAAAAGTTTTTCAAGCGCTCTACTGCGTCTTTTTGTCTTTCTCAATATATCCCCGTTGATTAACCGTTTTACCAGATTAGATTTACCGCACTGACGTGGACCGGTAATGGCAGTAACCGGAAAATTCATTAACGATTCAAGAAGAGATGTTTCAATATAACGCAAAAAATAGTCCATATTTTATCCATGCAAATTTAAACTTTAAATTTAAATCTACATGAGTAATTTACTACAAAAAAGGGCTAAATGCAAGGGGGAGCCGGGATATTATTTTTACAGATATACCTTAAAAAACGCAAAAAATAGCCTATATTTTATCCATGCAAATTTTAACTTCAACTTTAAATTTACATGGATAGTATTTTACAAAAAAAAGGCTAAATATAAGGACAACCGGAATATTGCGGGGCAAATTCAACAGGTATAAAACATTGAAATTCTGAAGTCTTTTACGCCGGCGCGCAAATCTTTTCAATGTACAAAATAAACTCTTCATTGTATAATATATAGTAAGGAGTTATATATGGCTAAACAAATTGAGCATGTTACATGGTCTCACAGTTATTCAATGGGAATAAAACAGATTGACGAGCAACATAAGGGACTGTTGGACTTTGTCAATGATTTATTCAATCATGCCAGCGGAGATGAAAGACAGGAACGACTCTATTTTCAAGAAGTTGTCCAGCAGGCAGTACAGTATATAAAGGAACACTTTGCGACCGAAGAAAAATTCATGGTCATGACAAAATTTCCGGACTATGCTGTACACAAAAAAACTCATGACGAATTTACGCTGACCGTAGTAAAAAGCGTAAAAGATTTTGAAGCGGGAAAAAGACTGGTTTTGGAAAAATTTGCCTATTTTCTTAAAGACTGGGTCTTGTCCCATATAGCCGTTATGGATGCGCAATACGCCCAATATTTCCGGCAAATCGCCACTCGAAAAGCTAACGGAAAATTGACTATCACAAAAGCGGATGTAACGCAGTAAAAAAACTTATAAAAGACGAGTCGCAAGGAACTCGTCTTTTTTTGCATCACCGCCTGTGGAAGTGTACATTTGACTTTTGAGAGAACCCGGTTGGTTCTCTCAAAAGTCATGCATTTTTTCAGGCTATAGCCATCGGACTAAAGTCCGGCAAAAATGCGATTTTATAAGGAAGAACCTCTCGATAAACCGGAATATTCAGCTATGCACGGCGCAGATTTGCTCGGTAGAAACTGTTGAAATTTTGAATGCTTTTAAGTCGCTTTATAATTATTTTAATGTACTTTGAATCTTCTTTTTCGTATATTAAATATAAAGGAGTTATTTATGAGTGTAAAAATTGAGTATGTTACATGGTCAAACAGTTATTCATTGGGAATAAAACAGATCGACGAACAGCACAAAGGGCTGTTGGTCTTTGTCAATGATTTATTCAATCATGTCAGCGGTGATGAAAAACAGGAACGGCTCTATTTTCAAGAAGTTATCCATCAGGCAATACAGTATGTAAAAGAACACTTTGCGACCGAAGAAAGATTAATGGTCATGACCAAATTCCCGGGCTATACTGTGCACAAAAGAAAACATGACGAATTTACGCTGACCGTAGTTAAAAGTGTAAAGGATTTTGAAGCGGGAAAAAGACTGGTTTTGGAAAAATTTGCCTATTTTCTTAAAGATTGGGTCTTGTCCCATATAGCCTTTATGGATGCGCAGTACGCCCAATATTTCCGGCAAATCGCCACTCGTAAAACTAACGGAAAATTGACTATCACAAAAGCGGATGTAGCGTAGTAAAAAAATCTTAAAAAGACGGGTCGTAAGGAACCCGTCTTTTTTTTTGCACAGTGAGCCGTTGTAAAGAAATACAATAATCGTCTATAATCTTGTAAAGGAGATAAACATGAACGCTTTGAAAAAAAATCCGGCATGGAAGGGTCGCAAAGGTCCTGTAGTACTTGTTATTATGGACGGTGTTGGTTACGGAAAATACAAGGAAGGTGACGCTGTCGCCGATTCAAAAATGTACCACTTAAATGCTTTAACCGCTAAATGCCCCCATACAAAACTGAAGGCTCACGGGACTGCTGTCGGTCTTCCCTCCGATGAAGATATGGGAAATAGCGAAGTCGGGCATAACGCGATGGGGTGCGGACGGGTGTTCAATCAAGGCGCGGCGCTTGTTTCAAAGTCTATTGAAACAGGGGCGATGTTTGAAGGCACTGCATGGAAAGAAATTGTCAGCAATGTAAAAAGCGGCGCAGGCAAGAATCCTACCCTTCACTTTTTAGGGCTTTTTTCGGACGGCAATGTTCACAGCCACATGGATCACCTTAAAGCGATGATCGCGCAGGCAAAAAAAGACGGCGTTAAGCGCGTTCGCGTTCATGTTCTGTTTGACGGACGCGATGTTGGAGAGACAAGCGCCCTTGAATATGTCGATCCTTTTGAAGCGTTTTTAAAAGAGCTAAGCGACGGCAATTTTGACGCGAAGATTGGATCAGGCGGAGGACGCATGTGGATCACGATGGATCGCTACGGCGCGGACTGGGAAATGGTTCATCGTGGCTGGCAGACTCACGTTTTGGGAACAGTGCGGCAATTTGCCTCGGCGCGAACAGCGGTTGAAACTTACCGCAAAGAAATACCGGGCATTATTGATCAGGACTTAAAAGAATTTGTAATAGCCGAGGGCGGAAAACCCATCGGCACTATCGAAGACGGAGACTCTATCGTATATTTTAACTTCCGTGGCGATCGCGCTTTGGAAATTACAGCCGCTTTTGAAGATGACAACTTTAACAAGTTTGACCGTGTGCGCCGTCCAAAAGTGTGCTACGCCGGAATGATGGAATACGACGGCGACCTCCATGTTCCAAAACGCTACCTTGTCAGTCCTCCTTCAATCGACCGCACAATGGGCGAATATCTTGCGGCAAGCGGAGTAAAAACGCTTGCTATTTCCGAAACTCAAAAATACGGACACGTCACCTACTTTTTCAACGGAAACCGCACCGGCAAGTTCGATGAAAAACTTGAAGACTTTGTTGAAATAAAAAGCGATGTCATTCCCTTTGAACAGCGTCCGTGGATGAAGTGCGCTGAAATTACCGATCAGGTTATTGCCGCAATTCACTCCGGCAAATATGATTTTATCCGTCTCAACTATCCTAACGGAGACATGGTAGGACATACCGGCATTTATCAGGCGGTTGTCTGTTCTATGGAAGGCATGGACATTCAGCTTGGCAGGCTCGTAAAAGCCGTTGATGATGCCGGAGCTGTAATGCTCATAACAGCCGATCACGGTAACAGCGATGATATGTTCGAGCATGACAAGAAAACAGGCGCGGTTTCTCTCAAAGAAGACGGAACGCCAAAAGCGAAAACAAGCCACAGCCTTAATCCCGTTCCATGCATCATCTACGATCCTGAATACAAGGGCGAATATAAAAATGAGCCGAAAGAAAGCAGTTTAAACGAAGGGCTTGGGATCAGTTCCATTGCCGCAACCTGTATGCAGTTGTTAGGCTTCCTTCCGCCTGAGGATTATGATAAGTCGATACTAAAGTAATTAGCAATGGGGCACTTAGAAAGCGGAGAATGAACAACACACGATTAGCGATTTGAAGTAAACAGTAAAAGTGAGTTATTAAAGAGCTATCTTCTCATTACTCACTGCTAATTACTCATTGCCCTAATTTTCAGCGGTAAATCCAATTGTTTTTGTTTTTGGGGGATGCTCAATAAGATTGTTTAAGGCAGATATGATTTGTTTCATTGTCTTATCATATTTTGAGAATTTATAATCGTTATTCTCAATATGAAGCATTAAGAGATTATGCAGTTCCTCTATTCGTATATCTTTGAATGTTTGTTCCAATGCGTATTTTCTTAGCTTGTCAAAAACTCTTATTATTTGTATGCTCATACTAATTGCTTTTGGTGAGTTAAGTACATTTGATAGCATAAGTACGCTATGTTCGGTGAAGACATAAGGACGGTATCTCACTTTAGAGATATTTGCGGTCGCAATTTGCGACCGCAAATTACTCCACTCTTTTGCGGTCACAAATTGTGACCGCAAAATATTCCAATCTCTTTGAGTTAACTGGAACATAAAATCAGGTGGGAAACGCTTAATATTACGTTTGACAGCCTGATTCATAGCCTTTAATTCAACGTCATATAATCCTGCCAGATCACGGTCAAGCATGACCTTTTGCCCGCGAATCTCATAAATTATTTTTTTTATCTGTACTGACTTAGTTGCCATATACATTTATTTTACCACAAAAAATGTATAATTCCAACCGTTCTCAATGATTTTATCCACAAAAAACGAAAAATAGAGTTTTTGCGCGATTGACAAAGAAGAGCCGTTTTGTTACTGTATCATGAGATTCCCCTGCCGGGCAATAGCGCAGTTGGTTTAGCGTACAAGTCTGGGGGACTTGGGGTCCCCGGTTCAAATCCGGGTTGCCCGACAGGGGAATTTATTTTGCGCTTTATGGCATTTCTACAACTTGTTCCGGGCGCGGATTGCGAAGTTGCATGGCGGCGCGGTTTTGCCATTCTCCTGACTGTGGTTGGGAAGCGAGAAATTCCCAAAGTGTGCGCGCTACAGATGTTTTTCCGTTACGGTAAAGACTGTTTCCAAAATAATAAATAGTTTTAAAATACTCAACTTCATTTATATACGATATAAGAAGCTCACTCCTGTTTATTTCTCGTAAAAGAGCAGATAGGTCTGAAAATGTAAAATCATAGCGACGCCGCTTTACTTCATCTATTATTATTGTGTTTTGTATAAGAAACGAAAACATTAAATGCTGTTCTGCGGCAGAACGTCCTTGCGCGGCATAGTAAAAACCCAAAAGTCTGTGCGCTTGTTCTACAATGCCGTTGTTGTATCGATACAATTCCATGAAACGATCAATTCCATGCTCTGTTAATGTTCTTGTCATAGCCGATCTCGCGAATGAAGCTGACGCTTGCGCGTAGGGAGCAGGAGTTGTACTTGCGCCGTTACTCGAATTATTCGCCTCAAGTATTGAGGCGTTTGCCCAGAGCGTATCCAACTCGTTAATAATAGAAAGATAAAGCCTTTCCATCTCGACATATTCCTGTCTGGTTCTGAGAATAGCGGATATTTTGTACTGCAATGTTGTACTAAAACCGGGGTCTTCCAAAGTTTCACGCATTGAATACGCCCTGCGATACTGAGTCAGCGCAAGCGGAAATTCTCCTTCAACTCTATAAACTTCACCAATCCAGTATTCCGCTTCGGGATAATTTTTTAATCTGTCAAAAGCCGCAAGCGCAGATGTCGCAGAATTGTTAAAGGTTGTCTTTGGAATGCGGTAGTAGAGTTCTTCAAGAGCTTTGGACGCGCTTGTATAACGGCGTTCATAAGAATAGCGTTCTACTCTGTCAAGTGAATCGCCAATGCGCCTGACTTCATTTATAGAAAGGAAGGTGATAAAATCACGCTCCATTTGTTCATACATAGCGCGTCTGTCACGCCTCGCGTCTTCAAACAATATAAGAGCCGCGCCGTATTCCCCGGCGCGGAAGTTCTGCTTGCCCTGCTCTAATGAAAGCCACCACGGGACAGCTACAGGTTGCGCGAAAGACACGGCATTAAAACAAAAAAATATAACCATTAACAGATTTACTTTTAATCTCATAATTTATTCAGTTCCTCTTCAAAAACAATATCCGCTTCAGAAGCATCAATGGTTTTAATTATCTCTCCATGTTTAAAAATCAAAACCTTCTCTCCTGCTCCCGTAATTCCAAGATCAGCGTGTTTCGCCTCTACAGGACCGTTTACTTCGCAACCCATAACCGCTACGGTTATGTCCTTGTCCATAGCGTAAAGTTTCGGCATCCAGCGGGTGGTAAAGCCGCAGGTGTCAAAACCGTGCCTGCCGCAACGCGGACAGGAAATAACATTTACGCCCCTCTGTTTCAGCCGCTCGTTCTGGGGCGCTAACTGTGCTATTGCCGCCAGTATCTCCCTTGCGGCAATGACTTCATTCTCCACACTGTCCGACAGGGAGACCCTTATCGTATCGCCAATGCCCCCGGAGAGCAAAGATAACAGAGCCGCCGTACTTCTCGCTACCCCTGCTGTAAGGGGTCCCGCCTCGGTAAGCCCTATATGCAAGGGCGCATCGGTCAGCCGGGAAAGAATTTGGTTAGCACTTATAGTATCGGCAATTCCTGTGGCTTTCATTGATACCAGAAAGTCCGTAAAGCCGAATTCTTCAAAAACCGAGATTTCCCTCTTTGCCGCCTGTGCAAGCGCGTCTGAGGTACTCATACCCTCTTCTACCATCCGGCGGAGGTCACTCGGCAGGCTTCCGGCGTTCACCCCGATACGAATGGGGACTTTCCTGTCCGCGGCTTTTTCCAGTACAAGGCGTGTTTTTTCCTTATTGCCGATATTGCCCGGATTTATGCGGATTTTTGAGACGGGAAAGTCCATACATCGAAGGGCGATTTTATAATCGAAGTGAATGTCCGCGACAAGGGGCATTGAGGTCATTTCGGCAAGGCGACCGAGAAGCTCCGCAGACTGAAGGTCGGGGACGGCAAAACGGACAATTCCGCACCCAAAAGCCCCAAGCGCCTCAATCTTGACAGCCGCCTCATCCAAGCCGGAAAAAGACAGGCGATCCTTCCACATGGTCTGAATAACCACAGGAAAACCGCCCCCTACGCAAATGGGGCGGACATGGGAAAAACCGCCAATTTTCACAACTTTTGACATTCTGCCTTGTTTCATAAAAAGTACCTATATTATAATATAGATATATGGAATTCACCATTACAGAGGAAGAACAGAAGATTTTGCTTACTCAGGCGAGGGAGGTTATAACTGCCGAACTGGAGGGGCGCAAACCTGTTTTTGAGAAGGTCGAAACAAACAATGACTCAAGCCTTGAAAAACTATGCGGCGCGTTTGTGTCTCTACACATGAAAAGCGGACACGCCTTGCGCGGTTGTATCGGCAGAATGACGGCAAATTTGCCTCTGATAGAAACAGTGCGCATAATGGCAAGAGAAGCCGCGTTCGGCGACCCGCGTTTTTCCCCGTTAAAAAAAAAAGAACTGCCTGACTGTGAAATAGAAATATCCGCGCTTTCTCCAATGTCGCCCTGTCCTGATCCATGGCAGGTAAAAGTCGGCGTTCACGGACTGTTTTTAATTCGAGGCTCACGCTCAGGCGTACTTCTGCCTCAGGTTCCGGTTGAACAGGGCTGGAATCTTGAGCAATATCTTGATTATATTTGTATAAAAGCGGGATTGCCGCAGGACTCCTATAAAGCCCATGACGCGCAACTTTTTACATTTACCGCAGTTGTTTTTGGAGAGCAATAATGGAACAGTGTCTTTCACAATTCTTTACAAAAGAAATCGAGGAAAAAGCCGAAGCTGTCGCGGATAACAGAGAGGGCGATCCGCTTGTTACTTCTCTCGAATATGATTCACGCAATGTAAAAGAAGGAAGCCTTTTTTTCGCTCTGCCGGGATTGCATACAGACGGAAGCCTCTATATTGATGACGCTGTTAAAAAAGGCGCTGTTGTAATTGTACATGAAAATGAAGTCACGGAAAAAAAAGAAAATGTCGTCTATATAAAAGTAAAAAACGCCCGTGTCGCCATGTCCCCTATTTCCGCCGCTTTTTACGGCTTCCCTTCCAAGAAACTTCTCGTAACAGGGGTTACAGGAACCGAGGGAAAGAGCACAACAGTTTATTTTATCTGGCAACTTTTAACTTTAATGGGGAAGAAGGCAGGATTTATTTCTACAGTCCAGCACTGTCTTGGCGGCGATGTTTTATGGAACAGCGAACATCAAACAACCCCTGAAGCGCCTGTTGTTCAACGGCTGTTAAGAGAAATGGCAGATAACGGATGTGAATTCGCAGTATTGGAGGCAAGCTCTCACGGTCTTTCACAAAAAACAAACCGTCTTGGAGATGTTAATTTTTGCGCAGGCGTTGTTACCAATGTCGCCCATGAACACCTTGAATTTCACGGAACATGGGAGAAGTACAGGGACGACAAGGCGAACTTGTTCCGCTCTGTCAACAATTATGAGCCTTTGGAAGATTCTTCATTCACAGAGCCGTTTGGCGTAGTAAACGCTGATGATAAGAGCGCGCAGTATTTTATAAAAACATTAAATCACAGAACATATACATATAGCCCCGCAGGAAGGGTCGGAGACCTTATTATTGAAGCAATCGAAAGCGGCACATGGGGAAACTGGTATATGGTTTCTATCACCGAGCAAAAAAAGCGCGTAATGTTAAGGGATAAACTTCCCGGCGCTTTTAATTCAGCTAACGTACTTGCCTCTCTTCTTGCTGTTTCCGGTCTTTTAGAACTTCCGGTAGATGAAATTGCCCCGCATGTAAAAAGATTAAAACCTGTAAGGGGAAGGATGACGGCGATAATTAAAAATCAGCCTTTTGAAGTTGTAGTTGATTACGCACATACTCCTTCGTCATTTCAGACAATCTTCCCTCCCCTTCGTGCGAGGCTGGATAAAACAGGCGGCAGGATAATAAGTGTTTTTGGTTCCGCCGGAGAACGTGATACGCAAAAAAGAGCCGAGCAGGGAAAAATCGCCGCTCATTATTCGGATATAATTGTACTAACAGACGAAGACCCTCGCGGCGAGAAGCCAAGTGCAATTCTTGAAGAGATCTCAAAAGGCGTTTTTACGGATCAGGGATTAAGGGTAGTAAAAGCCGCCATACATCCCGATGTAAGAATTGATCAGAACAGGGCATTTTTTGACTACAATAAAAATATTTTCCTTATTCCCGACAGACCTGCCGCAATACGCAAGGCTCTCTCTTTAGCGCAAGAGGGCGATCTTGTCCTGTTGCTGGGAAAAGGACATGAGAACTCGATAATTTACGCCGATCATGTAAAACCTTATGATGAAATTGAAGAAGTGGAAAAAGCGTTGGGCGAGATGGGGTGGTGATATGTCAGGTAATTACTATGCTTGTATACTCTATTTATGTGACGTAAATATTGTTTTTTAATAATTTAACAATCACCTTTTTTGCAGTTTCAATACCATGCTTGTTTTCAATATTCTCAATATCCTTTCTTATTGAGACTGGATAATTCATTAATAATTTTTCTAACAAATCCTTATAATCTAATTGAAAAAATCTAGATTTATATATTTCTTTATCGTTTTCTATTTCCTTTAAATATTTTACTTCAAAATCACTTAATTTTATATTTTCTTCATTTTTTAGTTGCCCTTTATTTTCAATCATCTCATTATTTTGACAAGAAAAATAATAATTAGTTATTTCATGTTTTGAAAATATTTTTAATAACTTTTTTCTATCCCCCATTAATTCTATACCTAGTTTTTCATAATCATCTTCCGTTAAATCAATAATTATTTTTATATCGTTTAATCTGTTTTTTTCAAATAATTCTATATATTCATCTAATCCGTTTCTAATAAGTATTTCCTTATAATTTATATCATTGAATGATATAGTTCCTATATTTTTTTCATTATAATTTATTGATTTATCTTTTTTTGATATGTTTATTTTGGAAATTATTATCCAAATAATTCCTAGAATTGGTATTCCTGTTGATAAAAATCCAGATAAAAGAAATATTTTCCACCAAGAGTTTCCTCTTTTTTCATATATACCAGCAATAATATATGGAAATATTATGCCAATAGCAAATGCACTTGCACCAATATAATTTACACCAGATGTTCTATTTCCAAGTAAGTATGGAACTACACCTATCCAAAAGGGATATAATGGGATAAAATACAGAATTGAAAGAAAAAACCTGCCTATCTTATTAGTCATACCTTATTCTAATTAACCTCCAATTCTGGTATTCTTAAATAAGAAACATCCTTTTAATATCCAAAAAATAGGTGTCATTATGTCACTGGCTAATTATATGATAGATTGCAATATAGTGTCAAGAGAGATTTATCTATCTTCCTGCCCAAGGCAGACGCAACAATAAGAAAAAGATAAATTATATGTCAATGTTCGCAAAAATCAATTTCAGTCATTGATGGCATACGAAAAGAAAACATCGTGCGGTCATTATGATTAGTGATAGCAAAATCACTTAAAGAAATAACATCCATACCGATAAGCATATCACAGTTATTTGGGGTTCCTTCAAGGACATGTACATCAAAAATTCTGGAGCCGTTAGGAAGGTAAATATGTATAACATAAATATTGCTCGGCACATCTTTATCAGTCGGAGTGCTAATAAGCGTTTTGGAAATGGGTTTTAGATTAAGTTTTGCGGCTACTTCAGGTCTTATAAGAGAACAGCTTGCTCCTGTGTCCCATAAAGCATCAATTTGGATTTTTATTCCCGGCTTTATAGCCGATATGACATAAACAGGAGTATTCAAAGAATGGGCGAGACCACTATATGTTACCGTATAACTAAGACCAGTATTCAGATTTTTATCATCCAACGTATAGCCTCATGCAGGAACAGATATGACGTTTCTCTGGAAATGCTGTACACATTCTTCTTTGCTTTGGAAACATTCCTGAATAAGAAACGTACCGTATTCCTCTTGTTTTAGCGTTTCATCCAGAGCAGTTTTGAAATCATCGTATACACCGAGAATTTGCCGGTCTTTGAGAGCCAAAAATTTATGACCGTATTGCTTATAAAGACCTTCCATATTTTGAAGGAAATATTCATAATCCTGATTTTGCATATTGTAAGTTTAATCCCTGTTTGCTTTTTATGTCAAGACTTTTTTGGCTATATTTGTAAGAACGAACAAAAAACAGCATCTCCCCTCACCCACCGCAAAGCCTCTTCTCTATCTCCGCAATTACCGAATCAGGTGTAGACGCGCCTGCGCTAATGCCTACAGTTTTGTAAGTGTAAAAATTTTCGGGTATGTCCGCGGAAGATTCAGCTAACGCGCAGGGTTTGCCGCTCTCTTGAGCAATCGCCAGCAGATGGCGCGTGTTTGCGGATTCTCTGCCGCCTGCTATTATCACAGCGTCTACTTTTGTTAAGAGTTCTCTAAGAGCTTTTTGACGTTCGTTTGTCGCGGCGCAAATTGTTTTTTCTATTTTTAGATTGGGAAAGTATTTTTTTATCGCCTCTCCTATGTTGTCGTATTCGTCTTGAGAAATTGTAGTCTGTCCTAAAAGAGCCGTTTTCGCGCCGCTATTTGTTTTGTAAAGAGAGTCTGCGGCGTTTTTCGCCTCATCCGCGTTGGCAACAACGGTACAAAAAGCGGAAGCATCCGCATAGCCAATTATGCTTTTAATTTCAGCGTGCTCTGCGTCTCCCGCGAGAAACAGACTGTAACCCTCTTGGGAGAGTTCTTTTACTCTTAATTGGCTCGCTTTGACCTTGGGGCAGGTAGCGTCAACTATGCGGCAACCCCTTCCTGCCAACTCTTTTTCAGCGGATGGGCTTATTCCGTGGGCGCGGATAATTACCGAGCAGTTTTCTAATTTAACGGAAGAAATGTCAGAAGTGTCCTGCCATGTTTCAACACCGCAGCTTTTTAGACTGGCTAGCACTTTTGGATTGTGAATTAATGAGCCAAATGTATAGACGGGAAAGCCGCTATCCGCAGAACGCTGTGATTCTTCAACAGCCAATTCTACGGCGCGGCGCACTCCCATGCAAAAACCAAGTACACCGGATAGTATAACTTCCACTAGGCAACCGCTAGTTTTTTCTTCTCCCGTTTTACCTTCTGAGTATTCCAGAAGTTTACAAAACCGGAAACTATAAACAATGTCGTGTATACGCCGGAAGTCATGCCGACCAAAAGGGCTAGGGCAAAGTCTTTCATTGAACCGGTGGTAAAAATAAACAGACACATTACAGCAAGCATTGTCGAGAATGTTGTAATAATCGTACGTCCAAGAATTCCGGTCAGCGATATGTTCAATATGTCAACAAATTGCTGATCGGGATGAATACGCAGATTTTCCCTTATACGGTCAAAGAAAATAATTGTGTTGTTGGTTGAATAACCAAGAATGGTAAGAATAGCCGCTATTGTCAGCGTAGTAAACTCCATCCGTGTCCAGACAACAAAGGCTATAATAACCAAAACGTCATACATGATCGCAATTACTGCTCCTACGGCGTATTGCAATTTAAAACG
Organism: Treponema sp.; assembly: GCA_031254315.1. GTDB lineage: Bacteria > Spirochaetota > Spirochaetia > Treponematales > Breznakiellaceae > WQXQ01. Next base: position 58,926 of record JAIRUQ010000122.1, on the reverse strand, counting down.
TATTGTCGAATAAATTAAAACCAACAATAACGTAAGAGAAATAAGCACTCCTGCCTGATCTGTCAAATCTTTTGAAAAGCGTGAGCCGACATAATCGGAGCGAAGCACGGCTATATTGCCTTCGCCAAAATATGATTCCAAGGCGTCAACAATTTCGTAGGATGTTATGCGCCCCTCTTCCTTGTCTTCTATACGGATCATAAATTGGCGGTCCTGAGGAGAGCCGAGATTTTGCACTGAAGTACCCTGTGTAAAACCAGCCATTGCCGTTCTTACTTCAGAAATATCTATAGGAGCGCTTTGCGGATCAAGGTAGTGAATAACATAGGGAATCTCTCTGTTTAATCTGAGACTTCCCTGTGAGCTGAAAACCAGCCATTGACAGCTAATATTTGCATTTGCCGACAGAGTTACTTCCATTTCTTCCAGTTCCTGTTCTATTGCGCGTTCAAGAGAGCCAATAGTACTGTATTCGCTAAATGGAAACGAATATGTCCTGTTCTCAATGCTGGAGCCGGATGTGATAATGTGAATGCTAGTACGGTCAAATTGAAGAACCGCGTTTGTCGTACCGTTCCAGCGCAGACTAAACGCCGGAGGAACGACCTGTACTTCCTGAAGAAGACCGGCTTGAAAGTCCACACCAAGGGCAAAACCTTTGTTATAGACATAACCTGAAATGCTGAAAGCAACAAGAAGACACGAGATGATAGCGGCAGGTATAAAAAATTTAGAAAAACGAATTGTCTTTTTCATAAACTGACCGCCTTCGCACCTGTGTCCCGAATACGGGTTGTCCAGCTTATGGACAGATTTTTATTTCGCATAACATCTGTGTCAAAATCGAAGATTAAACGCGACACAAAAAGGGCTGTAAAGACCGAAGAGAATACGCCGATTGAAAGGCTTACTGCGAATCCTCTGATTGGACCTGAACCAAGCTGTGAAAGGAACAGAGCGGCTATAAATGTCGTGATGTTTGAGTCCATAATCGCCCAGAACGCTTTTCCAAAACCGGCTTCTATTACCGCCTTTCTGCTCTTGCCAAGCATCATTTCTTCTTTCATACGCTCAAAGATAATTACGTTCGCGTCTGTCGCCATACCGATTGTTAAAATAAAACCTGCTATAGCCGGCAGAGTCAGCGTAAAGTTAAGAGCGGAAAGTACGCTAAACATTATATAGAAGTTTAATAACTGCGCGATTATAGCGTTAACGCCTGCGGCTCTGTAAAAGACGAGCATGAAAAGTAAAACAGCCGCAATGCCGCCTAACAGCGCGTAAAGCCCCTGAGTGATTGTGTCCTTTCCCAAAGAAGAGCCAATGCTTTGCTGGCTTGCGACAACAAGCTCTACTGGCAATGCCGCGGTTCTTAAAACAAGGGCGAGAGTTTCAGCTTCTTCGGAGCTAAACCCTGTGATTGTTCCCCTTTCATGAATACCGGTAGAAATTCTTGGGCTGGATTTAACTTTGTCGTCCAGTACAATAGCGAGATTTTTGTCTATGTTAGCTGAAGTAAGACGGTAAAAAATTTCGCCACCTTCTTCGCTCAGCTTGAAAATAACTTCCGGTTTACCGTCAATGTTGTTACGATCAACGGTCGCTTCTTCTATGTAATTGCCGTCAAGACCAATTTCTCTTTTAACAGCGATAAAACGCAGAGTACCGTCAAGATTTCTTTCCTGTTCATCAAGCCCGTATCTGTCCTTTTTATAAATGCCAAGAATCTTTACATCGGGCGGAACAATACCGGGATTAATTAAATTGCCGTTTGAATCAAAAGTTTCTGTTGTATTGTACCTATAGTAATTGTAAAAGGCTTCTGTCGCATCTGAATCTTCCAAGTGGAAGGTAAGGCTTCCCTTTCCCATAATTATATCGTTTATTGTTTCCGGATCGGATGTTCCGGGAATTTCAACATAAATCTGATCCGAGCCCTGCCGGCGAATAACAGGCTCTGTAAGACCAAAACGGTCAATCCTGTTATTCAAAACTTCCAGAGCGCGGTTTATCGCGTCTACGCGATCCTCTTCGTTTAATGTTTTTCCCAGCTTTTCTGCAAGCGCTTCAGTATCTGCCTGCAAAACAATGCTCAAGCCGCCTGAAAGATCAAGACCGAGTTTTACCGCATTCTTTTGCAAATCTTTTAAGGCGAAAATATCATCGGCGTATTTCTGTTCGATTGAATCAAGCGCTTCCCTTCTGGAGCCAAATGCTGAAAGAACCGCTTTTGCCGTCCATGTTTCAGGCAACGTCTGGTTGCTGTTTTTGTACAGCTTCCTAGCGACAGGCAGTAAAAATTCCAGATCGGCAGGAACAGTTTCTTCCAGCCGGGCGGCGTCAAGAAGCCGCTGTAAGTCCGCGACGGCGGCTTCAGAAGAGTAGGTTCTTATCCTCTCCCTTGATTCAACCGCCTGCGCCTTCTGCTCCCTTGGAATAAAATAATACCAGCGTACCGTGGGCCACAGAAATAAAAAACAAACCCCTAATACTATAAGCAAGATGACGAGTCTGTAGCGTTTATTCATATTTATTCACCGTCTGTAGAAGTTTTTTCTTCAGACGTCTCCTTTTCTTCGCTATTGTCTTCGACTTCCTTGGACGATGACGGCTGTGTTACGCTGGAAATCGCGCTACGCAAAAATTCCAGCTTGACATTGTCATCGACTTTGATAACTACAGTTGTGTCCTTAACAAGATGAATTGTTCCGTAGAGTCCGCCGATTGTTACTATCTTGTCGCCTTTTTTCAGGGCGGAAAGCATTTTTTCGGTTTCTTTGCGCTTTTTGTTTTGCGGTCTGATGATCAACAGATAGAAAATGAGAATTATTGCGACAAAAGGCAATAATCCGCCAATAAGACCGCCTGTTCCTGCGGCGGCTCCCTCAGCAGTCTGCTGTGGGGCTCCCATAAGCAACGGTAATATAAATGTATTCATTGGTAACATCCTTAAACATTGAATTTATAAGCACTTTATCATAAAAAACGATTTTTATTCAATAGTACTAGAGCACAATCGCACGGTTTACTTCTACGGTAAAAACGCCAAAAAGCCGTTGAAAGGACGATGAGTCCTGAACGGAGCCGCCGGTCATTTTATTGTAGACTTCTACCACTGTTTGCATATCTTTTGGGTCTTTTGACCAGATTGCGGAGGCATAAGCCGCCCTAAAAAGCCCCTTTTCCGCCAATTCCTTTGTAGAAAGCGATGAATAGAGCCTTTTCGCGTGTCCGTCTACCACCGCAGACGGTCCGTCATAACCAATTGTAAAAACAAATTCTCCTCGTGAAAGCATATTCCCTCCTAGAATACCCAACATAAACCAAACCGCGGTCTTAGTAAACCTGAATTAATAGAACCGAAATAATGAGAAAAATCAACGCCTGCTTCTAACAAGAAATTTTTATGTATCAAGAACATTCCGCTAAGACCAAGATTCATACGAGCGCTACCATCATTGTTCTCAGAGTCTCCATAACCGTTCATAAAAGATACGCCGACGCCAAAACGGAACGTAACCATAGTACGCCTTTTATTAAATCTTTTTTGCAGAGATATATTTAAATCAATATTGGAAAAAAGTACTCCGTTTCCCGCCCCAATAAAAGCATTTGAATTATCGTTGAAAACGGGACTTATAGAATAGGCTGGGTCCATTAAATAAAAAGTCCCAGAAAGTTCAAAACCTCCGTTAAACGTACTGCGTTTGGAAGAAACCGCTTCGACGCTAAAACCCAACCCTGTAAAATATATTGATGAGCCAAAAAAATCTCTCATCTCTCCATAAATTGGAATTATCGGGGTGTACAGTATTTTTACAAAAACATCCATCGGCTTACGGTAGACGACAAGAAATTCGCTATAAGAAACATTCAATCCGCCGGGGTTTTCAATATAAATATCATAGTTTCCGGGAATTAAAGTTTCATCGTCAAAGACAAGTTTTGCTCTTGAACTATCTATAATTTCCACTCGAATAGGGGTTAATTGATTTTCCTCGTTTGTCAGATAAATTGTGGAATTGTCAAAAATATTATTTCCTGTGATAAACAATGTTCTTTCAAGTCTTTGATCAAGGAAAAAATGATCCGGTGTAATTCCTGTTATTTCCGGCTGAAAAGCGGGAATGATTAGAAACTCCATCCAACTTGAAGATTCTCTTCTCCGTCCAAATAAATCGAAAGGTGTTACGCTTAAACGATACCTTCCCGGAGGAAGAGAGTCTTCGATATAAGATTGGCGCGTTGTTATAATACGGTAATCAACAAATGAACCATTACGGAAAATTTGAATCTCCGCTTCAAAACCGGAAGCATATTCATCATTGTCCCAGACTATGCGTTGAATAATACGCGGACTCCCACTACTGTTATCAATAAAATATCCGGCTTCCTGCGCGTACAAAAAAGAGCCTGCCAATAAAAAGAGAATTAAAAAAATACGGAAAAATAATTTATTGTGTGCCATATAAAACTCCGGTACTTCTTGGATGTACGCGTGAAGGAAGCGGAACGTCAAGCGAGAAATTATTTTCTCCCTGATTGCCGCGCTGTTCTATAACTCCGCTGTTGCTGTTGTAGAATACCGCTTCTACGCGCCATGAGTATGATCCGCTGTCGTCAAACATACTGTAATTTTCAAGAGTATAGCTAAGCCCACGAATAGGGTCTGTCTGGAAAATCTGTATTTTTCTTGGTATCGCGTCCTTCATAATTGTTAGAATGTAAGAGTTAGCCCCGGACACCTGCGCCCAGCTAAAAACTATCGCTCTGTTCTGCCTAAACTCATCCGCGCCGATTTGATACCCTGAGGCGGGCAGTCTGTTTCTGGGCGCAGGCAATAGCGGAATTGTCTGCACTCTCAATTGTCTTGGCGCACTTGTTACTGTCCTGCCGTCGCGTGTGCGCCCTTCAACTGTCCAGTACCAAACGCCTTCTCCAATTCTTGGAACGGTAAGAGTGCGTCCGGGGTTGGTTATCTCTATTTCCGCGCGCCCAACAGTGGGGTTATTGCGCCGTGAAAGAACAAACCTTGAAGATGTTAAATCTTCATCAGTGCTCCAGCGGAAAGTAGTAGGCTGTCTAAGAGCGGTAAGCCCGGCAATTGCCGCGTTGTTCGCGGGAGCCTGTAATGTCAGGCGCGAAGACGTTTGTTGTTGACGCTCTACAGGAGCGGGCGAAACAGTTTCAGAGAGAGCATTTTCAACTACCGCTGTTTGTACAGGTTCTGTTACTTCCGTAAAAGTAAGACCGCTATTTTCGGTATGCTGTTGATTTTTATCGGTAGTAGCGGTGAAAGTCCTCATCTCTGAGGGAGGGGACGTGTTCCCTGCCGCGTCAACATATAAAACGCTCCAATAATAGCGACCGGGAGAAAGAGCGGTTTCGCCTTTTCTATATACATAATAATTTTCGCGTAATTTTTCGCTTATAATAGGGTTACTTAAATCTCTATTGGCGGAGATTTGAAACAAATAATATTCAGCAGATAAAGAATGAACCCATGTAAAATAATGATCCTCACTGTCATCGCCTATAACAACAAATCCTTCACTTGTTGGCAGTCTTAAATCTAAAGCGGGCAAAAAGTCGCCGGGTCTTGCCTCAGGCAGATAAGAGCCGCTATCTCCCTGCGTGTTTAGAATAATTATAGAACCTGCCGGCGCTGTCTGAACCTGTCCGTCACGGATAACACGCGCATCTCCTGCTCTTACGCGCAGGGTAAAGCCATCGTCGGAAGAAGCGTTTAACACTGTTCCTGATGAGGCTTCTATAACATTGTCCCCAATTGCCAACTGGAAACCTCTGTTTGAGCGGACAGATATATTCGCAGAACCTGAAATTAAATCTACCCGCGAACTGCTATGAATGCGAATCATTGTATATTCGCCTAACTCAATTCCGTCAGTTCCATCACTGCCTAATTTAAGCGTCGCACCTGAAAGACGCGCTATGTAGACTAAATCTCCGTTATAAACAGGCGCTTGCGTATAAAGCCTGTCCCAGACCATTATGTCGCTTAAAAGGCGCATAACGGTATTTTGTTTAGCCGTTACAATGCCGGCTGTGGGTGATGAAGAACGAAAAGTTCTGAACATATCACGCTGAAACATAAAAAGACTTGCACAAACTCCAAGAATACAAAGAACAATGACAAAATAATCACGGGCTGTTTTTTTACCTTTGCTATCCGCTGATTGTTCCGCTATTTCTTGTTCTGTTTCAGTTACACTCATTATTACTCACTTGCGCCAATCTTGTATTTCTTTTCATCAGCGTTAACATTTACTTTTGACAAATCTGGCGGTTTAATACCAAGCAATTCTCGTACTTGAGCGAGAGTTCTGGGTCCCGAAGTGACAGAAACATGATTTACAACGGCGAATATGCGGACAGGTTTTTCCTTTCCCTTTACAGATACGGGCGGCATTTCTTCGGTTATAAAGAAATATTTTACAAGGTTCCATGTACTTTCTGAGATAAGAATATCCGTCCCCAAAGGTTTGTTTAACGCTTCTATTCTGGATGCGAGATTTACAGGATCGCCTATGACCGTATATTCCATGCGAATGTCAGAGCCAATCTGCCCTGCCGTAACAATGCCTGAATTTAAGCCGCAACCGATAATTATAGGCGGGTCTCCCGGATCATGCGGACGGCGTCTCCTGTTCAGCGCGACAATTTCTTTGCGCATCATTAAAGCCGCTTTAACGCCGTTAAATGCGTCTTTCGCGGGGCTTCCCGCGCTGTAAGCGGTTCCCCAATGCGCCATAACGGCATCGCCGATATATTTGTCCACAACGCCGTTTGTTTTTTCAACACAGTTTACCATTTTGGTAAAATAATTATTCAGCCAGAAAACGATCTTGTCCGACGCTTCCTTACCAAATTCATTTGTAAAGACTTCGGATTTTTCCGTAAAGCCGCGTATGTCCGAGAAAAAAATAGTCGCGTGTTTTGGCAGTCCGCCCGGCTTAATTTCGCCGCGCATAGCTTTAATTGCTATTTCGCGGTTTGTAAATCGTCCAAAAATACTTAAAGCCTTGCTCATCCGCTGGAAGCTGGTTGTAAGGTAGCCGATTTCATCATGGCTTTTTGGAGTCAGTTCAATTTCAAAATTACCGCCTTCGATTTTTCGCGCGGCGTTAGAAAGCGCTTTTAACGCTGTAGAAATAGTTTTAGAGAAGAACCAGATGAATAAAATTGAAAGGAATACAACCGCTACTGTCAAATATATGTTACGGCGCGTTGTAGCTTCAATGCCCTGAAAGATTTTTTTGTATTCGATCATTGTAATTGCTATTGTACTTCCGTCTTTTAATTTGGTATAAGCGATAAAATACTTAACCCCTTCATCCTCGAATAGTTTTTGCATATTAGTGCCGGGCAGGGAATTCTTTCGTATCTGTTTGACATACTCCCGGTTAGAGATATTAGCACGTCCCATGACATGTTCAAATTGCGGGTGAATTAAAATATCGCCGTCATTGTTGATAAGACATGACTCGTTAAGCCTTGAGCTAAAGTTATTGTCAAGGTTTTCCGGAGAAAATAAAACTGAAATCGCTTTTCCTCCCTGCACCGGAAAGAATAGCGCGAGTAAATGCGTGGAAAAGTAATATGAAACGTTTTGAATTATTGATTCACCTCGGATGGCTCTTTGATAATAGGAATTATTTTCACGGTAGTAAGAGTTTACAAGAGAAACATCCAAATCTTTCTCCCGAAAAAAATTATTGTTAACGCGAAAAATCTCTCTTCCGCCGGACGGGAAAAAAATCGCCGCTACTTGGCTGTTTTGTTCAAAGTAGAAGCCAACCGCCTGTTCTAAAAGCTCAGATGTCGCCGCCGGAGTATTGATTATCTGAACAAGCACCTTAGAATTTGAGCGTATATTTTCGATTGTATTTTCCGCTTCCGAGACAAAACGCTGGTTAATTTCGATATTGTTCTTGTAGGCGGAAACTTCCAAATCTTGGCTGACCATATATGAAACAAGGAACGTTATTGCTCCAAGTGAAATAAGGACAAGTATAGTGATTATCGTTACCAGCTTGGCTCCGATTGAAAACTTGATTATTTTGTCACTAAGCCTGTTTTTATTCTGTTTGTTCATATATTACCCTAAACTATAGATAAAAAACCGTAAAAAAGCAACTGGTACACCTAAGAGGATCAACGAATTGAGCGAATGAAGATGAGCCTCCGCAGAGCAGAGCTCTGCGGTATCTAAAACGTTGAGTTATATCAAGCGGAGGCTCGTTCGAGAGGAAATTTATTATACCGTCTGGTTTAATACCAACCCTTCAAATGTTTTGATTTATTTCAACCGGAGCAGAGCTCCGGGGTATTAAACCAGACTTTCGAATAAAAAATGTGGAATAAGTTTGTTGTTAGCAACCTTTGCCCCTTGGGTGTATGCTTTTATAATTAACAACACCCTTCCCCCTATAAAACATTCGTCTTAATTCGTTCAATTCGTTGATTTTTTCTTAATTTTTTTCGTTTTCGAGCAAGCAAAACCCCACTTCTGCGCCATATATAAGCGGAGGAAATATGTACGTTAATAACAAATTTAAAAACAGCGTTTTTACTATGCTGTTCCACGACCCCGACTTGCTTCGGGAGTTGTACTGCGCTCTGGAGGGCGTTTCCCTGTCCCCGGACGTTCCGGTTTACATTAACACACTCGAAAACGTACTGTTTATGGATTTTAACAACGACATCTCTTTCGAGATAGCGGGAAAACTTGTGGTACTCATAGAACACCAGAGTACCATTAATCCCAACATGGCAGTCCGTCTTTTAATTTACTTCACACGGGTAATAGAAAAAATGGTTAAGGGTAACGCTCTGTATTCAAAGAAAGAAATATCAATCCCATATCCTGAATTCTATGTGCTATACAACGGGACATACCCTTTCCCTGATGAGCAGATTTTGAAGTTATCCGATCTTTATGAAAAACCACAGGACATAGGGCTTCCCGAAAAAGCCAGCCCCTTGCTTGAACTTGAAGTAAGAGTGATAAACATCAATGAAGGCAGAAACAGGGACATTGCAGATCGCTGTAAGAAGCTGGCAGAATACAGCGCATTTATAGCCAAAGTACGCGAATTTGGTGATAAAGCAGAAAATTTGAAAGAAGCAGTAAAAAAGGCTGTGAAATATTGTCAAAAACATGATATACTAGAGAAGTTTCTAGAGACTCATGGATCGGAGGTACTTAATATGCTAACACTGGAATGGAACACAGAAGACGCAATAGCCTATGCCCGCGAAGAAGGTCGCGAAGAAGGTCGTGAAGAAGGTTTTGAAAGACTAATAACCACCGCCCGTAATGCTTTGGCAAAAGGAATTTCTACCGAAACTGTTCAGGAAATTACCGGATTGGATAGGGAAGTTATTGAACAATTATCCAATGAGGGAACGATATAGTAACAACGCGCGGCGAGATTGCTAATGAGCAATGAGCAGAAAAGAAAATGCTATTCCCACTCGTGTTCGCGCTTTGCTCTCTAATCATTCATTGCTAATTGATAAAAAAAAGCCCCACGGAAAACCGCAGGGCTTTGTAATTACAATGAAATTGCTTGGTTAATTGGAAAACCTATAGCTGACAGTGAGATTGAGAGTAAGTCCTCTTATCCAATAAGTCGCAAAATCGCCAAGGTTATTTGCGCCGGTGTTTTGAAATCCTGTACCTGCGGTCATATTCGCAGGATTGATGTTAAAGAACCTGCCAACTAACTGAGTAGCGTCAAAGCCAATTACAAGATTTTCAATTGGCGTTATAGTTAAACCAAAACGAAGATTGCCTTCTAACCAGTTGAAACCATCAAAGAACCATTGGGTTACGGTCGCAGTATCTTTGTATTCTATGCCTCCGGGAGTTGCTACGCTTCTGACCTGCCAGTCAAGAATTCTAAGCCCGGTGCCGGTATACAGGGCAAATTTGTCGTTAATCTGGAATTTTGCGCCGAGGTTTACCAATGCCATAAGCTCAAAGTTAGTAGTGGTAGGGTTTTCTTTAGCTTCACTTTTTGTGTCGGCTATTTTATCCGACCAAGACCGGTTTTCGCTTCTAAAGCCAATAAGCAACTGGGGTTCAAAACCAAACGCTAACTTGCCAACTTCAAAGGTTTGTGTATAACCGCCCCTTAAACCTGCGCCAAACGCTCCGGGACTAATCACAATATCTGTTTTTGTTACAGTACCAGCATCCCATGTTTCTCCTTTAGCTGTAGTATCTGATGCAAACAACAAACTTAAATCGCCCCAAAGACCGGAACCGTGAGAAACGCCTGCTTGTATACCAAATAATCCGCCACTGATTACATCTACAGAGTAATTCTTATTGTTAGCAATATCCCTTGAGCCAACGCTATATGTAGTTGGGAGCAGGATGCCTATTGTAGCATAGGGGGCAAGCCCTGCGAGTTCAATGCCGCCCCATGTAAGAGCTATTGAAGGGTTTGTATCGTTATCGGCAATGGCTTGCGTAAGAGCGCCATTATCATCAGATTTACGATCACTTTGGCTTAAGTTAAGGTCCAAGCGAAAAGCTCCTATTGTTGAGGTTCCGAACAGCACTGCAATATTGTTATCCCATTGCGCATTGTGGTACGAGCTATATGTATTATCAGAGGCATCATAATCGTTTGCTGTGTCTACACCTTCTGCTCTTACAAGATGACCGCCGTAATAAATGCCAAGATAACCAAAGCTCAAAGTTTTCCCAATACCAAAACTGATATGTGTGGTATTACTGAGACCATTGCCTCCGCCAAGGAAAACAAAGGTTCCTGTTTCAGGATCATAAGTATTGACACCGATATAATCGTCTACCATCGAGGTGAATATTCCCCAGCTGGTTCTGGATTCTACAGATTCCGCGGAAACAACATCGAATCCATCAAATAAAGACTCTACAAAGGATGTATTTTGATCCAAGTCTATGGTTGGGTCGGGGAATACCGGTATCGGCATCGTCTGCGCCCATGCTCCGGCAACAATCATGACAGAAAGAAGTACAAATAATAATTTTTTCATAATAAATCTCCTCAATAAATTACAATAAATGACTCATACGAGTATTTCAACTTAGATAATATAAAATTGATAAAAATTGCACAAGGGGTTTTTACTAAAATTTAACTTTTTTTATGCGCTATTCCCTCCCCCTCAACAGCGAGGCATATTCCGCCTCATAACGCTTTAAAAGGGGATGGTCGGGAGCAATTGCAAGCGCCTGTCTTAGATAATAAACGGCTCTGCGGTCTTCTCTGCGGTTGTGGTAAATTTCAAACATCGCTATAAGGGCGTCAAGGTTTCTTGGGTCTTCAAACAGGCTGGAGCGTAAATCGCCTAAGGCGGCATCTGTATTGGGCTGTAAACGGCTTCTCAGGTAAAAATAGCGGCTTTTTACGACTCCGCCTGCGGCTGAATTTAGGCGGTTTTCCAGAAGACGGTTTGCTTCGTCCCTTCTGTTATTGTCAATTAATGCGGAAATATAGATAAATGTGTAGTCATTACTGGAAGTATTTCTCTCATACAACTCACGGGCGTATGTAAGCGCCCTTGAGTGGTTTCCAAGTCCGCGCTCTACATAGTAGGCGTCAGTTAAGTCAGCGACAGTCCTGCGGACGGCAAGAATACGGTTCAAATAGCCCTGAGCTTCCAGCCAGCTTTCACGCTGGATGGCATCCCTAAGAGCCAAAGCCATTACTTCAACGGAAGAACCTGCCTGTTGGCGAAGATTAACCAGCATCTCCCTGCCTTCAATCTGATCCGCCGGACGCGATGACTCAAGGAGAAGGCTGGCGGCATAAACAAGCGCTTCAACGTCATTGGCATTGGCGCGTAAAATTGAACGCAGATAGTTCAAGGCGGAATCGCGGTTACGGTTGCCTTCAGCCTGTACCCTTGCCCTCATAAAAAGATACGATCTGTTGTTCGGATTTATTGACGCATAATTGTCAAGGGATGCGTTTGCCTGAGAAAAATTCCCCATTTCAATTAAAATGTCAGCCCTCATTAAAATGAATTCTCCGTTTCTTGGGTCAGCCCGTAAAATTTCATCAACAGCGGACAAAGCCCTTGACCAGTCTTTATTTTCATAATGGGTAATCGCCAACTGGCGCTTGATTTCTATGCTGTCCGGGTAACGGGTAATAAGATCGGCAAAAATCGCGGTTGCGGCGGCGGCGTCTCCTGAGAGCCTTTTTACACGCGCAATGCCTATTTGAGCGGGGTAACATTCATTGGAAATTTGATATGCCTGTCCGTAGGAAGCCTCTGCTTGGCTGAATCTGCCCGCCCTTTCATGTATAACGCCTTGAAAATAACGAGGTAATATTGAATTAGGACGCAAATCTGCGGCTTTTTCCAGATCAACTAGGGCAGATTGCAGTGTTTCAGGCGGACTTCGCTCATTTATAGCCAAAAAAGGTAAAACATGTTCAAAAAAATCGACAGAATTGGGCTGGGGACGGATATAATTGCCCCTTTCAGCCTCTCTTATGATACGGCTATAGTTATAAGTGCGCGGAATATCGATATTCGGCAATCTCGCCGGATAATCAGGGTAGATCAGCTTTATCAATGTAACATTAATCCCGCTCATCATCCTGCCAAAATCTACATTGCTTAAATTCCTGCTACGGATCAACTCCATGGCTTCAAGCATGGATGACAAAATTCCCGTTTCTGTCAAATTGCGTATTTCTTCGGCAAGACTGCCGGCGTTCTGTTCTCCGGCTAAACGGGGAGTTCCCCCACCACCATCATTTGTACGCGTTGAGTCCGACGTTGTTGGGCAAGAGAAAAAAATAAGCATTGAAAAAAATATAATAATTGCGTAATTGCGAATCTTTAAACCCACTTTTTATTATCCAAAAAAATAAATTCCACCGAAAATCAGAAAAGACCAGATGTACAAAATCATAACACAATGCTAGGATGATTAACAATGGATACCCAAAGAAAACTTGTGTTTTTAGTAAAAATCACACTATTATTATCGGTTTTTATCGCTTTTTCATGCACTATTGATACAGCGGGAATTGACTCTTATTACATTACAGGTTCAAAGCAGGACAGGGAAAAACTCGTTGAACTGTTCAGGCTTTTGAGCATGGAAGAGAGCGGCGATGAAGGCGAATTTGCCGTTACAAGGGAAATTGCCACGACTTTCGCGCGGCTTGGGGACTACGAGCGGCTTATCAACTTTTTAAGCGCGAAAACCATCAATAATCCCGCCGATCCTTATAACAGTTACTATTTTTTGATGATTGCCTACGCCAATATCCAGCAGGGTTCCGAACCGATAGCCAATCTGTATTTTGATTTAATTATAAAAAACTATCCTGACCTTATAATTAACGATGAATCAATTCATCTTGTATGTTTAAGGCATCTTGTTAAGCAAAACAACAGCCCTCAGAGGCAGGTGTGGTATTACAAGGAATTAATTTCTAAATTCCCCGAACAAACTGATTTAGGCACTGCTTATTTTATGCTTGGGCAGGCTTGTGAGCGCGTAGGTGACTGGAACGGCGCAATTTCCGCGTATACCAGCTATTTGCCGTATCAGACGGTAATTCCGGGGTTTCCCACTTCCTTTCAATACGCGAAACATCAGGTGGATTTTAGCAAAACCCAAAAAGACTGGACTTTTGAGAGCCTAAACGATCTAAGAAGAACCGTAGAAAACGCTCTGGACACGGGAAACGCCTACGCGCTTATGCGCTGTCAAACAAGGGTTAATTTTTTTGCCCGTTCATGGGAGCAGATAGAAACCGAAGATATTGGGTTAAGGAGGTTTAATCTCGTTTCATTTATGAGCGGAAACAATATCAGATACGCCCCTAATCTTGACTCATCTTCCAATTCAAATGAAGCGTTTTTAAGGACAACGGGCTGGTCGCTTACGCTCCCGACATGGTATCTGTACTTTAGAAAGATCAACTTTCCGCAGGACATCGAGATACATGGACGCTGGGAATGGGCGGGGATATACTACGGAGAGAAATTTTGACGGTTTTACCGCGTTTTTTGTTAATTTTTCTGAAGAATATAAACCACGGAGGACACGGAGTTTCACGGAGGAAGAGAAAGAAATTCCATGAAAACTACGTTTTGACATCTCCAACTCTAATGTTAATTTTTTCCTTTTTGCTAGCCCCGATTGCTGTTTTTGGGCAGGAAGAGGGGCGTCCTCTTAGAACAAATCCGCCACAGACAATTGTCCCAAGCTCCCCGCCTTCGCAGACCGCCTTGCGGCAGGCAAACTCGCTCATTACAGAGACGGCTCTTGAGCAGACTCTAACTCAGCATTATATAGCCCAGTATTCAAGTCCGAATGGCATTAAAAACCTTAACGCTATTTTAGAAAGGGCAAGCATTTATCTGCCATTTATAAAGGATGAGGTAGCGAGACGGAATATGCCGGAGGAACTTGCCTATCTGCCAATTATTGAATCCGGCTTTCAAATAACGGCTAGGAGCAGGTCGGGGGCGGTCGGACTTTGGCAATTTATGATGAACAGTATCGCTCCCTTTGATATCAGGGTTACAGATTTAATTGATGAGCGGTTAGATTTTATCAAGTCTACAAGGGGAGCATTGCAAAAACTTGATGAAAATTACAGGGCGCTTGGCAGTTGGGAACTTGCGCTGGCGGCTTATAACAGCGGCTTGGGCGCGGTAAACCGTATAGTACGAAGAACTGAAGGCAGTGATTATTGGGAACTAAGCAAAAGGAATCAATTTAGGCAGGAAACCGCGCATTTTGTGCCAAAACTAATAGCGGCATCTTATGTTATATCACAGGCAAGAAGGTACGGCGTAGATGTCTGGCAAAGAAAGCTGGAATGGACAGCTATTACTCTACAGCGTCAAATTTCTCTTGATATATTGGCGAATGAAGCTGAAATTCCCGCTGACTTACTGCGCAGACTTAACGCGGAACTTCTTCATGGAATAAGCCCTATAGACCCGAACTACCGGTTGAAAGTCCCGTCTGCGCAGATTGAGCGGATCAACGAGGTTCTTGATAGGGAAGATTTAAAGCTGATCCGTTACCATTACCATGTCGTCCGTTACGGCGATACATTATGGTCGATGTCCAGAAGTTACGGCACACCCCTCAATATGATTGAACAGCACAATCCGGGGGTCGCAAACCGTCATCTTAGAATAGGGGAAACAATCGTAATTCCGGCGTTTAGCGACGCGCCCCCGACGCCTCCGCCGGTTACAGAAAATACCGCAAACTTTCGCGGCACTCACGTTGTACAGGGCGGCGAAACTTTCTGGTCTTTGAGCAGACAATACGGCGTTGATCCCCAGTCTTTGGCGGAGGCAAACGGGATGCGGCTAAATGATATTCTTCACGAAGGAAGAGCCATAAGAGTGCCGATACTAGAATAATGAGAAAAATCACTGTTTTTATAGCGGTCTTATTTGCCGCCCAAGCGGTTTTTGGGCAGGTGAATACCAGTATTTCCGGATCGGTTGAATGGGACGCGATGCGTCTTAACGCGCGGATTTCCCTGAATATGGCATCGGCAGGGTTAAAACTCCCGGCAGGCAGAACGCAGGGGGAAGCCCTTTTATACGACAACTATTTAGCTTTGATCCGCTCAAGCATTCTTGGCTTACGGGTTGACTCTTCTTCTACCATAGCCGACCTTGTAGACAGGGGGGAGCTAAGCCTCGCCGATGTTGAAGCAATCGCGTTTGGCGCAAATTCCGTTCCGCCCGCTCTTTCGCCGGATATGCGAAATATTATATCATCCTACACAATCTCCCTTTCAAGCACGGCGTCCGCTCTTCTTCGCCATGACCGCGCCTTTCCAATCATAAGAACACTAAGCCCCGTTTCAACAGCGACGTATACGGGAATAATTATCATTGCCGCGGAAAATCTTCCCGTTCACGGAATGAGAGGGACTGCCCTGCCCGTCCCCTGTTTATTCCCGAAAATATGGGACAGCGAAATGAACCTTGTCTATGAGCGCAGTATGCTCGAAGCACGCGACACGGCAATGGTGCATTATTTCGCCATGGAGAATATCTTTGCGAAAAACCCTTCCGGTATTTCAGCGGAATTACAGCAAATCGTAGGGGATAGACCATTGCGAATCTTCGCAAGCGGCGTATTTGGAATAACACCCACAGACCTTATAATAGACAGAAGTTACGCGCTATTAATCATTTCTTCACAAGAAAACCGCCGCCTTTTATCGCAGGGTCGCGTAGCGTTTATTTTAGATGATTCAACGCTAAGGTACGAGTTTAACGGGGAATAATTGCAATTAGCAATGAGAAGAGAGAAGAAATTAACCACGGAGAACACGGAGTTATGGTGTTAGTATATTTTATACTAAACATTAACTAAAAAACTGTTAATATTAGAAGAATTTATTTTACTTTTTTATGTCTTATCTTATGGCTTTCATTACATAAACATTATATCGCCCATCATGATATACGCCAACAGGACACGCCAACTTATGTCTGTTATAAAATGTATTATTATCGCGCTTAAAAGCCCAAATCTTTTTAAAAAATATGCGCAGACCAATGCTAACGGTACATATACTCCTAGAATTATTCTAACCTCATGGAAAGGTACTCTAAAAACACTACTAGCCTGCCCCACACGGTATAAAAAAGTTGATGTTATATGCCCTATCGCAAACCCCAATGCACATGCTACCGCAACTACCCAAAATAATGCATTTCGTCCGTTTTCAGACTTTATTAGCTTTGAAAAAAGCCATACTAAAAATGAAATACGAAGCATTTGTAATATTTGATCGCCAATCCCCTCAACAAACGAGGCAAAAATTGCCGAAGGGATTGTTGAATAATTGTATAAAAATATGTGTGTATCGAATATTTTTCTTAATAGTGTATCATACCCAATAAAATACACGCCCATAATTATACCGGTAAATATTACCAGAAAAATATATTTTATTTGTTTAATTTCATCGTTCAGAATGTCCTTAAAACCAATTTTTGACGAAAAATATAAGCCCAATATGCCCATAGCCCCTTGGCTAACTAATTTTAATATCACATTTACCAGCCCCACGGTATATCTAGATGGCATAGGTAGCAGGAATGACAAAGTCCATGAATTAAAAGAATGCTCCAAGTTATATAAATTTCGATTATATACTTCAAACAGGAATGTGCAGACACATAGCACGATTACTAACCAGAAATAAACAGTATAAGATTTTTTTGCATTTTCCATAAATTTCACTCCTCTTCCGTATTACTCATTGTCAAATCTTCTTTATTCTTCTTAATAACCAGCTTCCCCATAATAGCCGCTATGGTCTGCTGGACAATGATGCTTACCAGTGTAGGCAGAACAGTAGCTTCAGGGAAGAAGGTTACGGCTATTGTCATTACCGCGCTGTTGTTTCGTAAGCCGCCGGCAATAATAAGCGATGTAGTTTTTTCATTACTGAATTTTCCCACAATCCCGTTAAGTTTGGCAAACAGAAAACCGGCGACAGTCAATGTAACGCATAACAGCGCGACTGCCCAAAAAAGAGGCTCGTTAAAGCGCACAACAGGAGCTATCGCCGAGGAGTTCGCCGCAATTACAAGGATAAGGCATATTTTTGCGAAGGGATCAAGGGCGGGGCAAATTGCTTTCGGGATTTTTCCTTTGCTGGTTTCGTTTAACGTAACGCCGATAATTGTCGGGACTACAACCATAAAAAGAAGTGAAACGGCAATGCCGCTTATATCCATCGCTATATCCGTACTTACAAAAACAGAAAGCGTAGCAGGAACAATCAGCGGCGCAAGGAGGGTATCAAGCAAAATCAATGTAAGACCCAAGGCTTTATCGCCCTTAAAAATTTGAACCCAAATAAAACCGGAAACTGCCGTAGGACCGGCAAACAGCAGTACAAAACCCGCGATAAGATCGGGATTATCAAAGAAAAAAGAAGACGATAAAAAACCGGCTAGCGGCATTAAAATATGACTTGTTAAAAAGAAAAGAAGAATTGGAACAGGGCTTCTTACGGCGGCTCCCAATTCGCCTGCGGTTAATTTTAGCGCGCCTGAAAATGTCATAACTGCGAACAGCAGTATAACAAAAGGACGCAGAGGCAGAAATACAGACGGCAGTAACAAACCAAAAGCGACGGCAAGCGGAGTTGTAAGGGGGATAAGGCGATCGAGATAGTGGTTGATTTTATAAAGGCTCGAAGGCACTAGTTCTCCAATATTGTAATTTCTACCCTTCGATTTCTTCGCATACCTTCTTCGGTACTGTTATCTGCTATGGGTCTTTCCGCGCCGTACCCGCGAATAACAATGCGATCCGCGCTACGGACATTATTTGCTAAAAGATAATCAGCCACGGCTCGCGCGCGGCTTTGCGAAAGACGCAGAAGGTACTCGCTTTCGCCCCAGTTCGCGGCATGACCGCTAACTACAATGTCCCTGTCAGGATAGCGGTTTAAAATGGCGGCAATTCTGTCAAGTTTTGCCTCTTCTCCCGGCAACATAACATTAGAATCCGCCCTAAACCTTATGTCTTCAAGGCTTAGAGAAATACCCTCTTCTACCGCTCTGACATTGACATCAGGAATATTCATACGCTCAATTTCACGGGCAATTTCAGAAACAAGCTCTTCCCTGTTCATGTTCTCAGATTCGACAAACTCAGCTTGCGCTGTTCCTCGAAATTCAATTTTTCTTCTGTCAGACATTTCAAATGTTAGGCGAAATGTCTCTTCATAAGCGACAGCCTGACCAATTTGATGATCCCAGTAAACAATCTGATTAAACTCTCCGTATATTCGAGTAGGATAAATGCGCCCAGCTACCGCGTTAGGACGCGACGCTATCCTGTAGGTTACCGAAAAAGCGGGATAGGTCCGCTCCTTCCATTGTCGCTCTCCTACATAAACATAATCCGCGGTAAATGGAATCCGGTATGGTTCCTGTATTCCAAATGTATCACGGAAATCATGTATTTCGTAACCTTCGGCTCTCCATGTGTCCAAGACCCTTAATTGTCTGTCAGGGAATACAGGAACATTTCGCACAACAGGCATAAAATACTGAGGAGCTATCGTAAGATAGCCAAGCCTGTCGCGTTCAAATACGGATTCATATTCCCTTGACCATTGAAAGCCCGTTATTCCGGTCTGCGCTCCACTAGCCGAATCATAAATCAAACGTTCTGAAGTTTGAAAAATAGCCCTGTGCTGTCCCCTGCCCTCCGCAACTCCGGTTACTTCTACCGCGATACGGTTAAGGATTTCAGCGCGATGGCTTAAAACGTTGTTAATAAATACAGCCTCGTCTACTACAGAAAGGATTCGATATCTTGAGCCGGGCGTATGCCTGAACTCAAATACATCGCCTGCTACTTTTACAGGGGCAAGCGAAAAGTTCAACAATAAGAAAAGCGCGAAAACGCTCAGATTTATTTTTGTCATACCTTAATTTTAACACAAATTTTTTATTTTGTAAGACCCTAACGGTCTGCAACACTCAAATATTTACAAAACATTCTTCTCCAATTACCTCACGCAGAGACATAGAGAAGAAAACATGAAGAAATAAAACCACGGAGTACACGGAGAGCACGGAGGAAGAAGCAGAATTCATACCAAAACTCCGTGTTCTCCGTGTCCTCCGTGGTAAAATTCTTACTTCTTGGACATCTTTGTGCCTTTGTGTGGAATATTATAGCGTAATGTTTTAATTACAGAGTCCTAAAAGCCTTTTTGCATTTTCGCTCAAAATAAGCCGTTTTTCTTCAGCGGAAAGGTTGCTTTTTTCTAACCCTTCCATATAACGAGACTGCGGCAATAGCGGAAAATCGCTTGCGAAGAGAATTTTTTCGCACAGACCAAGGGCTTTTGCAGAGTTGTAAATTCGCTCATCGTAGAGAAACGGCGTGGCGGCGATATCATAGTAGACATTGGTGAACTTTTCTTTTATTTCTTTCATGGTCTCATAAAGGAAAATACCGCCGCCCCAGTGGGCAAGTACAATTTTCGCTCCCATGGAGTTCTCTATAAACTTTTCAATTTTTTTTAACGGAATGTCACTTTTTCCGTGATAGTAATGCCCGACAGGTTCATTGACATGAACAATTAAAGGCATATCCCGTTCAAGACAAGCAGAAATTAAAGGGGCGGTTTCTTTTTTATTGTCAATGTTTATCCTCTGCCCCT
Organism: Treponema sp.; assembly: GCA_031254315.1. Lineage (GTDB taxonomy): Bacteria > Spirochaetota > Spirochaetia > Treponematales > Breznakiellaceae > WQXQ01. The sequence goes on along the minus strand of JAIRUQ010000122.1, from coordinate 38,698 downwards.
CAGGATAAATTTCGCCAATTCCTCTAAGCCCCGCGTCATAACAGCGAGCTATCTCACGCTCCATACCGCGAACGTTAGGTGATATTGACATAAAGCCTGTGAGTTTTTCGGGGAACTCTTTTACTTTTTCAATTACATAATCATTTACAAGGCGGCACAAACCTAAGTCCTTAAAAGCAAAGCCAAAAACAACAGCGTGATCGATAACTCCGTCCTCAAAAGAGGCGATTATGTCTTCAGCGCTTGCATACCTGTTATGGGGATTTTTTGAAAGCATGGCAAAGTACGGCTCTTTTTTCGCGTACTTTTTCGGGTTTTCGCTGATTTCGGGGGGCGTTATATGCACATGAAAGTCAATGTTTTTGATCTTCTTCCTCCGGCTGGGGACCGGCAAAAATGCCGATCTTGTTTAATCCTATAAGAAGCGGAACGCCTACAAGAGCCGCCGCTAACGCGAAAATAGCGCGTTCAGAGGGAGCTATAAACATCAGGGTTAACCATGTTTCTTTTGGATGTTTATACAATACAAGACCAAAAAAATTCCCGATTGAAGCGCCGCCGATAAGTCCGCCAAAAGAGCATAGCCAGATCGCCGGAAATTTAAGCAGATAATTTTTCCCTTTCAATATTTTTCCGGTAAAAATAATTCCTGCCATCATCGCTAAAAATCCGAGTCCGTAAAAAATAAGCGGATAACTTATAACGCTCCTGCCTATTTCCTGCGTAAACCAGAGAATTGTCCCAACAATATAAACTATTATACCGCCGTTTATAATTATACTGCCGTTTGCGCTAATACTGGCTGGAGGTAATTTTCCCCACGCGATACTGCCCGTTGTAAACGCCGTTACAGTTCCAATGATAAAAGTTCCGGCTCCCAGCCATGCCGTATGCGGCGCAATCAACGAACCGATAGAACCACCGATCGCGGAGCAAGAAGCCCCGGCAATTGGACCAAAAAAGATTCCCGACAGCGGAAAAAGAACTGAAGCTAAAGAAAATGGTCTGCCCGTACCAATCATTGGGAAAGCCGGCAAAAGATGTCCTGCGGCGATAACAGCCGCCCATACAGCAATAATCGCGGGGTGAACTATCTTCACTTGCGCCTCCCGGCAAATACTATCCCTTTTCTTGTCATTTTTATCAACCTTTGCGCGTATTGCGCCGCAAGAAACATGTTATGTGTAACAAAAATAATTGTAAAGCCCCTGCTGTGAAGATCGCGCACGATATTCATTATCCTTAAATTATCGCGGTAATCAAGAGCAGAGTCAATTTCATCAAAAATGATGATTTTACAGCCCATCGCAAGGACACAAGCAATAACTGTTTTTGTACGGTCTGCCCTGCTTAAAGCGTGAGGAAAAGCGTCCGCGTCCTTGAGACCCACTACATCAAGGGCGTCTTTTACGCGCCGGTTTATTTCCGGTTTTGAAAGACGCATTTTTTTAAGAGCGAAGGAGACTTCATTGTAAACAGTATCCGTAAAAAGCTGGGCATCAGGGTTTTGCATAACAAAACCTGCGTATTTTGATATATCAGAAACTGAAAGCTCCTTTGTGTTCTTTCCGCAAATAAAAATATCTCCGCTTGTTGGGCGCAAAAGACCTGTAATGCTCTTTAACAAAGTCGTTTTTCCACAGCCGTTATCCCCTATTATAGCGATAAAATCATTCTCTGCTATTGAAAGATTGATATTTTCTATAGAAATACCTGATTTATCATAATTAAAACAAAAATTACTAACGTTAACATATTTATTACTAATTTCTTCGCTTTGGATAGTAAAAATACTGTTAATATCCGTATTCATAGGCGGCTGTATGCTGTTTTCTTCAAGCAAGACGCTATTTTCAAAAATATTTTTTGCCGTATCAAGGGCAGAAATACTTCCGTCCTTCAAAACACAAACCCTATCCGCACTTTCGAGCATTTTCGCGTCTTTACCGGATGTCATGATTATCGTTATACCGTGTTTTTCCCGAATCTCTTTTAGAACGGCAATTACATCTTCCGTTCCCTGTGGGTCAAGGCGGCAAAAAGGTTCGTCAAGGACGAGTATTTTCCCTTTCATGGCAAGAGCTGACGCAATAGCGAGACGCTGTTTTTCGCCGCCGGAAAGTGTCGAGGGCTGTCTCTCTTCAAAGCCGGTAAGCCCTGCGGCTTGAAGGGCGAATTTAACCCTTTCTTCAATTTCATCCGGCAGAAGAAGGAGGTTTTCAGGACCAAAGGCGGCTTCACCACGAACTGTTGATGTAAAAAGCTGTGCGTCAGGATCGTCAAGAACCGTCCCGACTTTTAGAGCCAGTGCAGAAACAGAGGAACTTTCCGTACGCACGCCGTCAACTGTAACCGTCCCCGACAACTGCCCTTCGTAAAGACAGGGAATTATTCCGTTTATAAGTTTGCAAAAAGTAGTTTTTCCCGACCCGTTGGCTCCCACCACAGCGAGAAATTCCCCTTCCATAACAGATAAATTTATACCTTTCAGCGCGGTTTTCTGGGATTTGGGGTATTTATAGCTTACATTCTCAAACTTAATTAGTTCCATTACTCTTTATTCAAAAGCCAATTGATACCCCGAAGCTGTCTTAAAAAATAAGAATTTACCACGGAGGACACGGAGTTTTGATTAGATTTCATCTCTTCCTCCGTGAAACTCCGTGTACTCCGTGGTTATCTTTTCTTCTAGGACAGCTTCCACAGGCTCACTGCCTTCTACCAATAATTAAAGAATAACAGACCCGTAAAAAAAATAACACTCACGGCAATAAACCGGTAATCAAGAGCACTCATTTTGGGCTTATCAAGCCATGTTCTCGTTTTATAGACACCAAAAGCCCGGCAATCCATGGCAACAGAGGAATCCTGCGCTTTTTTCATTGCGATTAACATCAGCGGCACTACAAGAGCCGTATAAGCTTTTATGCCAAAGGAGCGCATGCCTCTTAACCTCTGAGCGTCCATAATCGAATGAGCCTCGTCCTTAAAAAAAGGAATAAGGTTAAAAGCGGTTGTTATGATAAATGCGCTACGGTAATTAACGCCAAGGGCGCAAAGCCCCGCAGAAAGCTTGTGGGGAGGGGTTGTTTCAGTCAATAAAGGCAGAATAAGCATAAGGGCGGCTAGACGGCATATAATCACAATGCTAAGGAACAAACCTTCCCATTTTAATGAACCCGCGCCCGCCAAAACAGGGAAAGAATCAGGAATAAGGGGTTTAAGTATATAATCACTGCCCGGATAAAAGAGAGTTTGCGTAAAAACAATAAACAACACTAAAAAAATGAGACTTTTTGCGTATTTTAAACCCCGTAAGGGTACTTTTACAATCAAGCGAATAACTATAAAGGATAAAACCAAGCAAACAGCGGCGGGAAGTTTATCCACTAAAAAGACCAGAAGTGTAAGCGTTAAGACAACTATAAATTTTACCCTAGCGTCCAGTTTTTCTAATATTGACATAGGTTCCTTAATTCATGCAAAAAAATACAAAAAATACAAAAAAAGTATAATTAACTATATACAAAAAACTAATATTATGCTATACTTATAATACATCTTACAAAAGGAGAGTGAAGATATGACTGACGCGAAGACACGCCTAGCAAATAGAGAAAGGCAAAGAAAGTACCGGGAAGCCCACAGGGACGAAATTAATGAACAGAGAAAAGAACGGTACAACACGCGTATAGCAAACGGAAAATGTCCCCGTTGCGGCGGTAAGGTAAAAAAAGGTTATACATTATGTTCAGATTGTTGCGATTACCAAGCCAACTTAAATCGAAAATACGCTAAGCAGAAAAAGAAAACCGGGGGAAAAGCTACCGCGAAAAAGGCGGCAAAAAAAACAGGCGCAAAGCGCAAGCCGGCAAAAAAGACAAAAGCAAAAAGATAAAAAAATCGTTAACCGGAAAAGACAGTTGCCCTAAAACTAAGGTTTAGGGGCAGTTTTACTCAAAAAAGCCATGCAATAGCATGGCTTTTTTTTTGCTTTGACGGATTTTCTGCCTTTCAGGATTGAGGCGTTGATTCGCCATCTTGCGTGAACGGCAGTTCATGCTGGGGCTCAGGAGGCATTTTTAAAGAAATCAGGCGGTTAATGATACCGGCGTTATCCAAAAGGCTTGAAACAGACTGATTTTGATGAAGACGCGAAATAACATGGGCAAAAAGGCGTGAAATATTGACATTTACATACCATTCGCGCTTTATCACCTCTTCCTGATAGACGGCGTTTGTCCCGATAATACGGTAGAAAAGCCCCTCATTGTAAGCCTCGTCAAAGTGGGAAATGGCGTTCCCGGAGAAGAGCGGTAAACTTATCGCGCAAATGACTTTTCTCGCGCCGTTTTCTTTCAACAGCCTCATACCTTTTATTAAAGTGCCGCCCGTACCTAAAAGATCATCCGCCATAAAGACGGTTTTGTCCTGTACGCTTCCCAAAAGTCGTATCTGGGAAATATTCGTCTGGGACGCGTCTTTAGAAATCTTGGAATAGTCCCTTTCCTTGTACAAAAGAGCCAATGGCTTTTTAAGGGCGGAAGCATAGAACTTATTGCGATCAACAGCGCCCGTATCGGGGGAAACCACGACAAAATCATCGTTTAAAATACCGTCCATCTTTGTCAAAGTCTGTATGATCTGATAGCTTGCGTGCAGATTTTCAAGCCGCATTTTGTCAAAAGCGTTCATAATGTCTCTGGAGTGAATATCCAGCGTAATTATATGGTTTACCCCAAGACTTTCAAAAATCTTCCCTATTCTGCTCGCGGTAAGCCCTTCCCTCCCCTTTGCCTTGTGCTGGCGCGCATACGGATAATTGGGAATAACCAGCGTAATCCGCTCCGCCCCTGCCTGCCTTGCTGCATCAATAGAAACAAAAATTGTCATAAGATGGTCATTTGTTGAAAGGTTATTGACCACTCCACCTGAAAAATTCACAGGATAGCGGTTTTCCACGTCCTGAAAGATATACACATCCTTGCCCCGGATTGACTCCTCAATTTCGGCTTTAATCTCGCCGTTAGGAAATTGGGTGAATTTTACGGGAACTTTGGGTGAGCCGTTAAACCCGTTATTGTCATTTCCGCTCTGCGAACTTATACCGCGGGCGACAATCCGGTTTATCAGATTGATTTGAATGCCTACCCGTTCTTTATCAATGGAATAGCGTTTGGAAAGTTCTTCTACTAATTGCTTACGGCTATGGTGGTATTTTTGACGCAGGTGATCAATTACTTCATTAGCAAAAACATCCCCGCCCGGACAGGCAATAATGGCTATATTCGCAAGATTGAAGTATCTCATGGCTTAACAATTATTTACCAGAAATAGGCAAGAAAATCAAGAGTGAAATGACAGGACTGTCAGAGAAGAATATTAAACCACGGAGAGCACGGAGGAAGATGGAGAAATCTAAGCAAAACTCCGTGAACTCCGTGGTGAAATTCTTACTTCATGGACATCTCCATATTAATGAAGGTTCCCGCCGTAAATGAACGAATTTTATGGGCGGTAGATTTGAATATTTGTATTTTAAATATATAAACAGTCGTTTTTTACAATATTTCCATGAAACAACCATTGATTAGCCTGATTTTAGCGATTTTTGACTGAAAAAAGGAGTTTATCATGAGAAAATACGCAATATTTTTCATATTTATTTTGATTTCGGCTATGTCAGCAGGCGCTCAGACGTGGAAAAACACCCATGTTTACATCGCTCCTGTAGTGGCAAATACCGATCAAGCGGCATATTTTAAGGAAAATTTCACTATTGAGACCATCGGCGCGGGCTATGAAGTGGTCGAAAACGCCCCCGAAGCCGATTATACCATCAAACTTGAAGTAAAACCCAATATGATCCGCTACGATGACGGCACTGAAGAACCTGCACCGGAAGGTGAAAAACAGTACGTTCTTCAGATAAACCTCATCAGAAACGAAGACAATGCCGGAATTGTCGCGTTTTCGTTTGCCTTTGATACAACGGACGAAATGTACGATTACAACCTCTACCTGCTCTATGAAGCTATGGCGAATGTTCCCGTAAACAGGATGGAAGGGACTGTAGATGATAACCGCTGGAGAAACAAATGGATATATATAAGGACATCCTTTGATTATCCAATCACATTCTATCAATTAATGGACCCAATGGCTCTTTGGGGCGATGATCCCAATAACGCCGGCGGAAAAATATGGCATAACATAGATCACAGAATCAACCCATTCCCTGCAGTAACCATTGGTCTTGAATTTCAATATCTCAATTGGATGAGCACCGAAGTTAATTTCAATCTCAGCTTCGGAGACCCTTTTAGCAACACTTTTATTCCCGCAATTCAAATTGAACAAAAATTTCCAATTAAGCCTTCAAAACATTTCATGATTGAGCCGTACGCGGCGGTTTCATTTCCTCTGGACACATCCTCAAACAATGTTAAGTTTCCCAGCTTAGGAGTTGGCGGTGGTATTCAAATTGGTGTTAAAGGCGGAAGCATGGGCGCTTTCTTTATGGATGTCAACTACATACGCTTCATCGGCGACGTACTGACAAAAAACAATAATCAACTCTATCCGAACCCTTCAGAAATACATTACACCCGTTTCATTGTTGGATTAAGCGTTGGATACAAAATAGGGTTTGCTGACAGAAGACCGCGTTAAAACAAGGAGGCAAAAAAATAGCGTAAATAGAAAAAACTGTTTTTGAATTTAAAAGCATCCATGCACACATAAAAATTGTTGGATATAGGAAGCAAAAAAACTTCCTATTATAACTTTCTATTGTGTTTATTAAGGAGTAGCGTATGAACACTGTAAGAAAAAGTATTTTTTTTATTTTTGGCGGCATTCTTATTTTTGGCAGCATGATCGGAATGGTCACCTGTCTTGACCCAGTTGATTTTTTACCTGTAATAACTAAGGACGAAATTAAAATAACAGGCGAAATTGACGCATGGTTAAAAGACAATTCGGTCTTATGGGTAATCAATAAATCAAAGACTGTTGATATTAAGGATTTAAAGATTTACCGTAATGATAATGACCCTGCATATCCGATAACTTATCCGCCCGGAGATATTCACGGATCGGGAATCGCGGCAGTACCGCATGGCACGTCTCTTGCGTCATATCACAAACCTGCGCCTCATAATCCGGTTCCTTGGTATACAGTTGAACTTACCTATTCAACAGCAGGCATAACCTTCCCGCAGAATAAACCTGATTGGTGGGATGCCAGTTACGCGATTGACTACGGGGCTTATCCTCCTGTGGGAACTGAGCATACTATTTCAATTAAAAAACAAATGCCGCGCGGATTGGACTATGTAATTCTGTTCTATAAAACATCAGATGGTCAGTTAATGGCTATAGATGAAGACACAGAAAAACAAGCGCCGGACCCCAGCGATAGTAACAACAATAATGTTATAGTGCTCCCGCCTAATGGTAATCAAATAATTGTTTCAGGTATTATTAACGCGATTATCAGCGGGAAAATCGACATTACCGGCATTGACAGCGGGCTTGAAAATATTATAAACGAAATCAGGATTTCCGGCGAAAACGCCATTAACAGCATGGGTGATTTAGGCTTAGTAATAAGCAATGCGTTAGATAAACACGCTCAAACACTGCTTAACGCATTCTTAAATCACAAAATTGAAATCACAAATGAAGTGAATGTAGATACCGGCATGAATACTTTGATTGATTATCTGCGCGACCAGTATAATAAGCAATCATCTGAAAAGTCCATCACCATTTATAATGCTTCTTCAAGCGTTGTAATTGACAGTATCAACATTATTCAGGGCGGCTTTAGGGCAAACACCAGCGGGAATACAATCACAGGCGGCGACTCATTTAACATCTATTTACAAGCGCCTGAGCGAAACTTCGATATAGAGATTAACTATTATTATATCGGAACCTCAACTCAGCGTGTCAGAACCAACAAGATTGCCGTTTCCGGAAATGAGTATATCGTATTCTACAAACAAACCGGCGATAACTTTGCTATCAGCAAAACTACAGATATGAATCTGCTTATGTCAAGCGCCGATAGAAATGACTTTATAGTGAACAATGATATAAACTCTGTAAAATTCAATATTCTTAATGAATCATCGGCGATGAGGATTATAGGACTTGCTGTCAAGAAATACAGGGAAACGCAGAATGACCTTATGTACTATAAAGAGGACATTAACTTTGTATCCCGCGGTCCTATCGGAGCGGCAGGCGGAAACGACTCTGTCATTTTCACATCGGCAGAAGCAAATATCACTTCAGGCGACTCATACACAATTCACATAATATGCGAAGATTATCGTGATACTGTCGGCAAAGGCAAGGTCGTTATAGAAGTACAGCGCCCGTTGTACATAGGCGGAGCTGTAACTCTTACTGTAACGGAAACTATGGTTCAGAATGCCATAAGAGACAGCGTGCCAGCGGTTTTCTATCAAGTAATCGCTGACGGCGGATTAGGCGATCCTCGCCTCCCATCATACGATACTACAACATTAACATTTACATTTGACAAAGCTCCGCTGGCAATACCAACATTTACCTATTCTGATAATACAAACGTAACAGTTGGTCCATTAATTGTCGACACAGCTAATCCGCTTGTATTTACAGCAACTTGTACAGCGAAGAAAGACGCGCGAATTGAAGTAATTTGCAACAATCCCCAAACATCGAATGTAACAACCGATACTCGTCAGGTGCTTGTATTCAAATCACAGCCTCTGACAACACAGCCTGTATTTACAACCAGATACATCTTTAATGACGCGTATGTTGAAAACACTATTGTACAGCGATATACTTCGCATCAATTAAAATGGGTACTTAAATATGACGTCGTAGATTATAAAGACGGCGTGGAAATCGGCAGGCAGACAGTCACCAAAAATCAGTTTGGCGAGTGGCTTGTTGACTCTTCTGTAAACGGCGGCTACATCAGCTTTAACAAAGCAGGCTCATTATACATAGGGCAGAGACCATCCTCAGGTTTTTATCAAGCCAATGATAAAATAGGTGTATCCGAATGGGAGTTCTACTTAACTGTAGAGTTTGGACAGACAGTTGACGGGCACTTAGTTGAAAATATGCCTTACGAGTCCATACCATTGTTCCTTGGACCTTGGCAAGTTGGCTCAAGAAGAGTCTATGGTACGAGAGTAACGCTAATAATTAAAAACTAATTGTATAGGTTGTATATGCCGCTTTACGGCGGCATATACAAAATCAGTATCTGCCATTAAAACGGCAGATACAGTTAAAAGGTTTGTAGTTAACTTAAAAAAGGAGATGGTTATGAAAAGGACAATCTTAACGATAATTATTGGTATATTGATCACCGCATTTGTTTCGGCACAGCTCAATGACTTTTTTCAGAGAGGCAGAGCCATTCAGGAATTGAGAAGCGACGGGCTTAGCATCGCCCATCCAAGTCTTCCTATTAATTCCAAGGTAACTGTAAGCAATACAAGAAATGGGAAAGCAATAGAAGCGACCGTAACCGACCGCGTACCTGCGGCATCCAACAGGATTGCTTCCCTTTCTCAGGGCGCATGGCAGGCATTAGACCTTAACGCGGATAATGAGATTACAATTTCGGTCAATAATACTCGTCCGCGCCCGGCTCCAGCGCCTACTGCGGTTCCTGCTGTTGCCACGACACCGCCCACAGATCCACAGCCGCCAGCCGCCAGTGCGACACCGCCCCAGCCAAGAGCGAACACACAAGCCCAGCCGGTTTCTGTAACCAGAACAGTTGAGACTGATAATACACATCAAATGCCCAACATAACAGTTAACGCTTATATAACTACTGCGGCTGATAACGCCGCCCCTGTTACTCCTTCTGCTCCCAACAACGCACCGAGACAGAATACCGCTCCTGTCGCAATTCCTTCAGAGTTTGTGATCTTTTCAGTTGATACTAATGGCGCTCGTGAGGCAAGAGAAGCCCGTGAAGCAAGAGAGGCGCGCGAAGCAAGAGAAGCGCGTGAGTCAAGAGAGGCTCGTGAAGCAAGAGAAGCCCGTGAATCAAGAGAAGCCCGCGAGGCAAGAGAAGCTCGTGAAGTAAGAGAAGCACGCGAAGCAAGGGAAGCGCGGGACGCTATGATAGAAGCAAGAGAAGCGCGCGAGGCAAGAGAGGCTCGTGAAGCGAGAGAAGCGCGGGAGGCAAGAGAATCCCGTGAGGCGAGAGAATTGCGCGAAGCAAGAGAAATGCGCGAGGCAAGAGAATTACGTGAAGCATGGGAAAGACGTGAAGCGAGAGAAGCAAGAGAAGCGCGGGAAACAAGGGGAGCTGTCATAACCAATGGTGAACCTTCCGCGCCCCGGATAACTCAAGTTACGCCTAACGGAACACGCCAACAGCAGACTCAGGTTGTAACAGAAAATCAAACACGAACACAGCAAACTCAAACTGCTGTTGTTCAGCAAAATCAAGCGCCTGTACCGGTTATTAATGAGCCTACCCAACAGCGCGGACAGATAGCGGTACAGGTAATTCCCGGGCTTCCCAATCCTAACAGCAATCAGATTTACCGCTTACAGGTAGGCTCCTATACTACTCAGGAAGGAGCCACCTATACAGCTAACGTTGCCAAAAGAGCGGGTTTTAATAATGTTTTTATAGAACGAAGCGAGCCGCATTACAGAGTGATAGTGCCTAATGTGCCTGCGGCGGAAGTATATTCCGTAATTCAGAGACTCGGAAACGCAGGCATTGAACAGGTTTGGGTAAGAATATGAAAATAATTACGCCCAAGCGCGACTGCGCTCCACTGCCTTATGCCAGCCGGCGACAAGTTTTTCCCGGCTGGTATTTTCTATTTTCGGCGTAAAGACCACATCACACTGCCATCGGCTCTTTACTTCTTCCGTATCTTTCCAAAAACCAACAGTAATTCCGGCAAGACATGCAGAACCAAGAGCGGTAGTTTCCCTGACAACCGGACGCACAATAGAAGCATTGCATACATCAGATTGAAACTGCATAAGGAATTTATCCCTGCTCGCCCCTCCGTCAACTTTTAACTCTTTCATTGAAAATCCAAGACCGTTATTCGCAAGATCGTTTCCCATTGCAGAAAGAAGGTCCATTACCTGATACGCGATAGATTCCTGCGCCGCTCTTATTATATGTGCGCGGTTTGTTCCGCGAGTAATCCCTACAATACAGCCACGGGCATACATATCCCAATACGGCGCGCCAAGACCCGTAAACGCCGGGACGAGATAAACGCCGCCTGTATCATCAACTTTACCCGCGTGATATTCACTGTCTTTGCTGTCAACGATCAGGCGAAGCTCGTCACGTAGCCACTGGATAACCGCGCCGCCTGTAAAAACAGAGCCTTCCAGCGCGTACTGAACTTTTGCCTCTCCGCTAAGACAAGCGGCAATCGTTGTTAAAAGACCGTTTTTGCTTACAGCTACCTGATTACCCGTATTCATTAACAAAAAACATCCCGTGCCGTAGGTGCATTTAGCGTCCCCTTTTTCAAAACAGCACTGACCAAACAACGCCGCCTGCTGATCCCCGGCGTTACCTGCAATTGGAATTTCACTGCCGTCAATTTTAGCGGCGGCGAAAATCGCCCCTGACGGCTTTACTTCGGGCAACATCGCGCGCGGAATGTCTAAGACTTGAAGAAGTTTGTCGTCCCAATCAAGTTTATGAATATCGAAGATCATTGTCCTGCTCGCGTTGGTATAATCGGTAACATGGGATTTTCCGCCTGAAAGATTCCAAATAAGCCATGTATCTACAGTGCCAAAAAGAACCTCGCCTTTTTTCGCTCGTTCCCTCGCCCCTTCGACATTATCAAGTATCCATTTAATCTTTGTCCCGGAAAAATAAGCGTCCGGTATTAAGCCTGTCGTCTTTGTTATATAATCGCCAAGTCCGTCGTTTATAAGAGAATCTACTATTGCAGAAGTTCTTCTACACTGCCATACAATCGCATTGTAAAGCGGCTGTCCTGTATTTTTATCCCAAACAATTGTCGTCTCACGCTGGTTTGTAATGCCAATAGCCGCGATATCCTTTGCGTTTATTTTTGTTTTGTAGATAAGGTCTGTCATTACAGAGTATTGCGTAGAATATATTTCCATCGGGTTATGTTCTACCCAGCCTTCATGCGGATAAATTTGGGTAAACTCTTTTTGCTCAAGCGCGACAATATTCTGCTCATGGTCAAAAAGAACGGCGCGGGAACTTGTTGTCCCCTGATCAAGAGAAAGAACGTACTTGCCCATGTTTACTTCCTTGCGACAGCGATTAACTTTGCGGCGTGTTGATCATAGGGGCTTTCATCCCAATCGCCGTAAATTTCAATTTCCCTAAAACCGGCTTCTTTCATCAACGACCTTAGTTCAGACGCGCTATAGAGCCGCTGAATAAGGATTTTTTCCAGTTTCTTGCCGTCTTTGAACAGTATCCAACGATTTTTATAAAATGTCCATGAGTCAAGCGGCTCGTATTCTGTCAGCACGGTACAGCCTGCGCGTTCAAACCACTCAGCTTCTACAAAATCCCGCACGACGATTTCCTTGCCGAGCGTTTCAATTATAAATGAGCCGCCGTCTTTTAAGGAGCTATAAGCGTTTTGTAAAACTTTTAAATCATCTTTTTGATCTGAAAAATATCCAAAGGAGATATAAAGGTTGACAACTACATCAAAATATCCGACGCGAGTGAATTCCCTCGCGTCGGCGTTAATATATTCTATGTTAAGATTTTCATAGTCCGCATCATCTTTTGCCAATGTAAGGAAACTTTCCGTAATATCAACGCCTGTTACATCAAAGCCCATGCGAGCAAACTCCGTACTTATTCTGCCTAAGCCACAGCAAAGGTCTAGAATTTTAGGCGTGGACGTTAAAGGCTTGCGCCGGCTTTCACTCGATGTTTCTCCATAAAGATTAAAACGACAGAGGCGGGTTACAGCGTCGGCTACGGCAGGGACTTCCGCCCAATGGGCGGCATCGAACATAATAGGAGCAAAATGCTCCCAGAATTCGGTGTCCTTGAACCAGTCCGCGCTTGAGGTCTGCAAGATGAGATCGCAGTTTTAGGCGACAGAATTTTCTGTCATTGGGTTAAGGTAACCGGTTTGTACGCAAATATTGAAAAGATGCCTAGTTATCGTCTCTTCGGACGTTTTTATGCTTCCATGGTTATTGCGTGTAAAACGAACCAGATATTCGTTGTCCGTTTCTTTCAGAATATCAATATATTCCGTACTGCCCGGTAAACACTTGATACTATAACGTTTCATACTTTTATTATCGTAGAATTAAACTCCCCCCTTGAGAAATTTTATCGTTTTATTTACACTAAAAATATGAAAATTCGGCTGAAAATGTTCCTTGTTATCCTGCCGCTGATTATAGTCCCGCTTGTTCTTGCCGAGACATCGTCATATTTTCAGGCGGTAAACGGAATCACGCGCCTTGCGAGGCAACTGCTTGGGTTTAAGCTCGCGGAATTGGAGAAATTCGCCAACAACCAGTGGTCGCTTTTGGTAGACAATAATTTTGCCGGAAGACCGGAAATGGTAATAGCCGCGAAAAAAGCGGTGGAACAGTACGGGCGCAGTATTCTTTTAAGCGATACCGAAATTATTTTCGCCATAGATAAAGAAGGCTCTCTTGCGATGGCTACATCCAATCCCGGACTTTTGCCCTCCGAAACAGCGCCTCTTTTAAGGACGCTTGGCGAAGAAGGACAGGGGCTTCAAACTGCCGTTATCTGCGGGGAAAAACGTATTTTTCAGGCGTTTTATTTTACCCCCTTTGACTGGTTTATATTGATAAGCGAAAAAGAGCAGGTGTTTTTCAGCGACGCGAATAAAATCGCGCTACAAACAATCATCTCGCTCTGCGCCGCTCTTGGCGCGGCTGTTTTTTTACTCATATTGATTACCAGCCACCTTACCAATCCTTTAGGACGAATTGTCAAGGCGATGGAAGGAATAATCAATACCGCCGATCTCTCATCCAGAGTTGAGGTTGAATACAATGACGAAACAGGCGTTCTCGCACAGACTTTTAATATAATGACGGAAGAACTTGACAGGGCGTATAGCCAAATCAAGCGTTATGCCTTTGACGCTGTTCTTGCCGGAAAAAAAGAAGAACGCATTCGCCAAATTTTCCAAAAATACGTTCCAAATAACGTAATCGAGCGCTTCTTCGCTTCTCCCGAAAAAATGCTTGTCGGCGATAACAGAAAACTTTCGATTTTGTTTTCCGACATTCGCTCATTTACAACAATTTCCGAAGGCATGGCTCCCGATGACCTTGTAAACTCACTTAACCGCTATTTTTCCGGTCAGGTTGATATCATCTATAACAGGAACGGCATTGTAGACAAATACATAGGTGACGCTATCATGGCTATTTGGGGTGCGCCGGAAAAACACGAAGATGACGCATTACAATCCGTACTTTCCGGTCTTGAAATGATCGACGCGATTTCCGGTTTTAACGCCAATCAGAAAAAACTTGGAAAGTGCGAATTTCATATCGGGATTGGGCTTAACTACGGGGAAGTTACGGTTGGAAACATCGGAAGTGAGCGCAAGATGGACTACACGGTAATAGGAGACGCGGTAAACTTGGCATCGCGCATGGAAGGACTGACAAAAACTTATCATTCGGAAATATTGATATCAGAAAGCCTTTTTGAAGAACTGCGAAAAACTTCCCCGGAAGCCGGTCTTAACTACAGGCTCCTTGATACGGTAGCGGTAAAAGGTAAAACCAAAGGCGTAAGAATATTTACGGTAAAACGCGCCTTATCAGCCGATGAACAGAAAGCATGGTCATTGCATAATCAGGGAATGAAACTCTACTACACCCGCTCCTTTAATGACGCCGCACAGAAATTTAAGGAAACGTTAGCTGTTTTACCCGGTGATTTTAACGCGGAGAACCTGTACAACAGATGCCTTGAATACTCATCTTCTCCCCCGCCAGCCGACTGGAACGGCGTAGAAATCATGAAGACGAAATGACAGATTAAAAGTTTTCTAACTAACGTTAAGGTTGTATGCGGTGTTTTTGCGCAACCTAGCCGCCTACAGGTGGCGTACATACTGTACTGTTAAGCGAAGATTGAGCATCTTTTATATAGATTAAAATTCTCTAATAATATAACTTCTAGAAAATTGAGGGACATGAACAGCATTATCTATTATATCACTCATTTCATTTATAGTCCTATTAGTTTGACTATATAGTATAAATACTCTTATCAATCCCGGATTTTCGAATTCAATTATATCTTCGTCACCATAAATATGATATTTATTATTTATTCTTCTGAAATTTAGTCGTGTGCTATAGTTTATTTCTTCTCCCGGTTCAATAACATCTATATCTTCAGCATATACCCTCCAATCATATTCTATTTGGCTGAGTGGAATAACCCTTCCTTTTATTCCATTTTCATCTGTAAAATAAAAATATCCATTTCGTCTAAAACGAAAGCCATTTATCATTATCCTGACATCAGATTGATTCCTGACGGTTACTTCAATATCTATTACATTATCAGTTACGTTAATTACAATTCCAATATTAACATTATTGCCAATTAAAAAACTATCTGTTATCATGCCTATATCTTCACAATATAAATAATTGAGACAAAGGAAAAAAAATATAAAATAATATCTTTTCATAATTATAACCATCTTCATTTCCTCAATTTCTAAACAATCTATTTCTTTTATAATTTTTCTATAAATATTGTCCGCAACATTGATGCCATAATGATCCCTATAATAAAATTATTTCATTCAATGAATCAACACCGTCTGGAGTCCAGTTTATTTTTCTCATTATTATTTACCACTTAATTTTTCTTCAAACATCCTTTTTGCATCTTCATAGGAAATTAAGTTTCCATTTTTTATATCTTTTTCGCCAAAACTTAATAATTTAGCCAAATTAATTGCATTCAGCGTTCTTTGATAACTTACTATATCAATAATTACTGCTTTTGCCTCTCCATCACGGGTTATTACGATAGGGGATCTTGAATTTTCCACATAATCCAATATTTCGATACTGTGATCCTTTACATATGAGACCGGCTTTACATCTTGAGCCAAATTTACCATAAAAAACCTCCAAAACTACAATAGAGCCTATTATACCATTATTTTTTAATTTGCCAAGGGGTTTTATGGTATTTTTTCTAAAAATATACAGAAAATTCAGCCATAATTTCGCATAACATTCCGATTGCATGCGATATTTTTGCGGTTGCAATACCGGAATTGCGCAAATGCAATTTTTTCTATAGAGTAAGAAAACTACTAAAAACTGAAGTATTTAGTAGTTCCCTCCTCTAAAACATTAAAATACAATTTATCAATTTTAAATCTTCCACGAATGATTTTATCAATAGATATGAAATATTCATACAATTCATTGACAAATAATGAATCTAATTCATAATATTTATGATCATGTATTGAACGAAGAAAGGAAGGAACATACGAGATTGCAAAATGTACATTTTCCTTTCCTTCTGTAATCTGACTATCAAAAATTGGAATTCCTAAACCGTCATATGCTCGCCTTTCCGCACCAGCGGGTATTATTCTATTTAACCCATTAAATACAACTTTATTATTTACTATTATTGAAAAGAATATAGAACCTTTATCGCTTTCATTGAATAATTCATGAAATTTATTCTTATAATTATTTTCAAATATGTCATATTTCATAGAAAATATTTGTTCATCCCACAAATAATAATCGAATATATTCAATGGTATTATAATATATGGTTCAAAAACCATTTGTATTTCTTCAAAATTATTATTTAACATTTCAAATGTCAATGATTCATTATATCTCCAAAATATAATCTCGTTCCGGCTTATTTCAATATCCTTTAAATTTTTATTACATCCAAATACGAAAACTGAAAATATCAATAAAATTATTATTCTCTTCATGCTTTCCTCATCTATAATTTAGATTATGTCAATTATTAGATGAATATTTACCTTTTTATTTCACCTAACTCTTACTGGTTTCCCAAAAGCTCTCTGATACTATTTCTGAGATTTGTAATATCCGTCTCAAGGGCTGTATTGGCAGAACGCAGAGTTGAAACGGTAGAAGAAAGACTTGTGTTTTCTGTTTGCAGTGATGTTATTTCGCTTTCTTTTTCCGTAACGCTTTGCTGTAATGTAGTGTTAGTCGCCGTTAATTCGGTTATGCGGTTTGTAAGACCGGAACTGCCGCTACTCGCCGCGTCTATGGTTTTCTGCATTTCGCTGATTTGTTCCTGCAACTGAACATTTCTCGCCGCTAATTCAAATTGTTCCTCGCCGCCGCCTGAGCCGCTGTTCTTTCGCGCGTCTGTAACCATTGCTTCCATAAAATCAAGCGTTTGATTATAAAAATCCCTTCTCGCCTGAAACGCGCGAAGAGAGGCAAGCGAATTGTTGTTGCAAAAATGCCGCAAGTTTCCTATTACCTGCATAGCCTGCTCATACTGTTTTGTCTGGATATAGCTACTTATCGCCGCAAGCCCCCCCGAAACCTGAGCGTCTACCGCGGCGGCTCTTTCCTGTTCGCTTGTAAGCCTGTTAAGCTCATTCATCGCGGAGTCAAGTTCGCCGGACGCTATTTGTTGAGCCGCGGCAAACTCCCTCGCTCTCTCGTCAAGTTGCGCACGAAGACGGGCTTCTCTGGAACGGGAACTTTCCAAAATCTGCGCCCTCTCGTCCTGTAATACCGCAAGCTCGTCGCGGAACGAAGTTTGCATGGCGACAAGTCTTGCCTGCGTAGCAAGCTGTTCTGCGGTAAGGGTCTGATTGCTTGAATAAAGCTGGGCAAGCTGATCGTCAACTTCACTTAAACGCGAAGAGATAGACGACATTTCCATTTCTTTCTCCGCGATTCTGCCCGCTGTGTCTTTGCGGATTTCTTCAATAAGCGTTCGCTCTGTAATGTTATAAACAGCTGTTCCCGTCCTTACGTCAACTTCAATTTTGTTGTTAAATAAAATTAAAAATAATCCGCCTCCTATAAGAACAACAAGAGCGGCAATATTGACAGCTAACGAAAAGACAGTTCCGCTCTTTTTTGCGTTTACATTGATCTTGCCGTTTTTTTCACTTTTCTGAGGTCCGCTTTGCGAGAGCAGACTGCGGTTTTTTTCTGAAATACCGTTGATCTTGTCCAGTATCTCTTTCTGCTCTTCAACCGATATTCCCGATTTTTCGTCAAAAATAATTTCATTGTTCTTCATTATTATTCCCCTCTAACTTGTAACTACTTTTTCCGCCTCTTTCGCAGAAAGCCTTATCCCTCCGGCTTTTACTCCGCGCACATTGTAATCCTGCGCCTTAAAGTTTTCGGAAAGAACCTTTAGCCTCGGCTTTGGCTTGTATTTTACCGTAAAGGTAAATTTAGGACGTGTGTCGATATGCAGAACTTGCGCGCCGTCGGGAACAAGGAAATAATCCTTGTTAATTATCCAGCCTTCTATAACACAGCGTTTAATGCAAGGATAGCCTGAATCTTTATCCTTATAAATAACTGTAAAAATTGTTTTGGCAAGTTCTTCCTTGTCTGCCGCTCCTGTCCACCACGCGTCCGCCCCGACAAATGTTTTTTCGCACAGATCCATAATAGTGTACATTCCGTTATTGCGGATAGCGAGTATTCTGTCAAAGGGCGAAACTTCGGCGACTTTTGCACCGGAGACATTTGTTCCAAGATAGCCCGTCTTGCTATCGTATTTTAATTCGACATCGCGTTTTACAACTTCTTTGGCAATAACTTTATCAAAATCGCCGACAACTGTTTTGCGAACTCCGCCGCTAATTTCTTCATTTGCTTTTATTTTAGTTATAATCCCTTTAAGGTAAGAAACAGAATAGCCTGTTATGTTTTTTAAGTGGCTGTTTATTTCTTTTATTCGCGCATTTATCTGTTCCATTTCTTCACGGGCTTTGTTTATGTCGTATAACGAAATCCTGCGGATTGGAATACGCAAAAGATGCTCAACATCATCGGATGAAACGCCGCGCGTGCCAATTTCTTTTAAGAACGGCTTAAAGCCCGCAACAACGGCATCCTGTACGCCTTTTGCGGTCTTCATCTTCTCGATACCCTTGTATATCCGCTCTTCTATAAAAATTCGCTCCAGAGTACGCAGGTGCAGTTTGTTAAGAAGTTCCTTTTTTTCAAGTTCAAGTTCTTTTGTAAGAATCTTTACAAGCTGTTTTGCGTGATACCTGATGATTTCGTTGACCGTCATCACTGCGGGAAGTCCGTTTTTAATTACAAGCAGATTTACAGAAATTGACTGCTCGCACTCAGTAAACGCGAAAAGCGCGTCTACTGTCTCCTGCGCGTAAACGCCGCGTGCAAGTTTAATTTCAATTTCAACTTTGTCGGTGGTAAAATCATTAATACCGAGGATTTTAATTCTTCCGTTTCTCGCGGCAGAGTCAATGCTGTTTATGATGCTTTCGGTAGTAGAGCCAAACGGAAGTTCTGTAATAAGAATGCGCTTTGGATCGGAGGTGTCAAGTTTTGCGCGTACTAAAACCTTTCCGTTTCCGCCGTCGTAACCTGAAACATCTACATAGCCGCCTGTAGGAAAGTCAGGGTACAACTCAAACTTTTTCCCGGTAAGGCAGGCGATTTCCGCTTCTAAAACTTCGATTGTATTGTGCGGCAGAATTTTTGTAGACATACCGACGGCAATTCCTTCAACGCCCATCGCAAGAACTACGGGTATTTTTGCAGGGAATAGAACAGGCTCGCGGTTGCGCCCGTCGTAAGAGTCAGCCCAAGTTGTCAATTTGGGATTATAAAAAATATCCTTTGCAAGCGTCGTTACGCGACATTCGATATAACGCGGCGCGGAAGCGTCATCTCCTGTGTATAGATTGCCGAAGTTTCCCTGCTTATCTATAAAAAGCTCTTTGTTGGCAAGAACAACCAGCGCGGGGTTAATGGAAGCCTCTCCGTGGGGGTGGTACTTCATACAGTGCCCCGTAACATTGGCTACTTTATGAAATTTACCGTCGTCCATCTCGAAAAGCGAATGAAGTATGCGCCGCTGGACGGGTTTAAGCCCATCTTCAAGATCGGGAATAGCGCGGTCTTTTATTACATAGGACGCGTATTCAAGAAAATTGCGGTCAAAAATGTTTTTAACATAAGCCATTATCTAACTGTACAATAGAGGCAAATTACAGTCAATTGTCCCTCTACCTAATTCTCTTAGGGATAAAGCCGATTTTATACCCAAACCCAAAATAAATACAGTTTCTTTGGTATTCCTCATTTGTTTCAACAATATGGGAATTGAAAAAATCCATGGCAAATCGGGAGTCGATAACCAGCATTCCGGGACCAGCTTTTATACCAAGCTGTAAACCGGCGAACCATGAATACGGAGAAGGAGAGATTACTCCCGTAAGAGAATAATTAAAAGAAATACCGCCATAAGGTTCAATCGTAAAATAATCCGTGGGATTTAAAACAAATTTTAGAAACAGCGGAATATCTAAAATAAAATCATGGTACTCTTGATCTGCTCCCCAAAAAGAAATCCAGTCCTGAGTCAGATGCGCGCCCGCGCCAATAGACATAAAGCTTAAAAAATGCACTTCAAGGGCAAGCTTAAAGCTGTAATTTAACCAATCAATTGTCTCGCCGCCCACATTATAAAGCCGGGGAGCCCAGAACGCGGTAAAATCAAAAAAGACCCATTTGGCGCGCCAATTATACTCTTCCTTTTGAACTTCAATTCCGGCAAATAAATTGTAAACAATTACGGATATTAGTTCTCTTACAGAAGTATCAACAGTATTGTAAATAACAAACTGTCTGGCGGCAATTTCTCCCGAATAGGTGTTTATAAGTTCAACGGTAAAATTAAATTCAAGATTATCGGAGGAAGAACCTGTCTGCCGTCCGTCATATCCTGCGACAGTTTGGAGCGATGTTAAATTGTTTTCTTCATCGCTTGTTGTGTCATAAAAAAAAGCATTGTCATCCGCTTCCCATGAAAAAAATTCGCGTCTTTCGGGAGTATTTCTGACAGGCGGAATTGGTCTTTGGGGAACGGGAGACGAAATGGCGGTATACTTTTGAACAGGAGGCAAAGACTCTGTTACAAGTTCAATAGAACTTTTTAGGATAAAATCAGAGCGGTACTGTGCTTCTACAAGCTCGTGATATTGAAAGACCGTCTCATAGACAAGTTGTCTGTAAAAGAAATCATTATCCCCTGCCCTGCCCTCTCCTTCTACAGGCGGAACAAATACCTTTGCGGCACGGAAGGTCTGACCAAAAAGAGAAAGGCAAAGCGAAAAAAACAGTATAAGGAAGAATAATTTTCTCATACTAGTAGTTTAGCTGTTAATTAAGAATAATTCCACTGCCAAAACCGCCAATAGCATATAACAATCTTAATATTCCAGTCTTCTAGGGCTTTTAGGGATAAGTCCGATTTTATACCCAACGCCAAGATAGATACAATTCCTTTGATAGCCAATGTCCACTCCGCTAAGGCTGGAATTCTCAAAATCAGAAGAATACCGCGGGTCAATAACCAGCATACCAAACCCTACTTTTATGCCAAATTGTAACCCGGCAAACCATGACATAGAAGAAGGAGAGGTTATTCCCAAAAGAGAATAATTATATGAAATGCCGCCATAGGGTTCAAGTCTAAAATAATTTGTAGGCTTAAATACCAATTTTAACGATAATGGAACTTCTAAAAGCAAATCACGGTATTCTTCATTTGTGCCGGAAACTGTAATTAAGTCCTGATTTATTTGCGCTCCAGCGCCAACGGACATAAAGTCTAAAAAATGAACTTCTACGGAAAGCCTAAAACCGTAGTTATTCAAATTTGCCGAACTGCCTTCGTTGGAATAGATACGGGGAACCCACATGGCGCTTGCTTCAAAAAACAGCCATCTGTCGTTGTCAACTTCCGCAATTTTTGGAAGACCGGAAATCATTTCCTGTACCATTAAGGACAGATTGTTTTCAGCGACCGCGCAGGTGGACTGATAGACAAAAAATCCTATAGAAAGAACTTCATTCCTTACTTTGTGTATTAATTCAAGAAAAAAGACATTACCCTGCTTAATCGCGCTTAATGCCCGCCATGCTTCCTCGGATTCGGGGCTCCAGTTTGAAAGCGGGAGGTAATTCCCTTCTCCTGTTGAATCGTAAAAATGAACTGAGTCATCAATTTCCCATGAAAAAAAATCGCGGCTGTTTGTGTTGTTTCTGAGGGGAGGCTCGGTTTGGGCGGGCACAGGGTTTGAAGAAACTGCCGTTTCCGCTTCAAACAGCTCGTCTTTTAATAAAAGGAACTCGTCAAGAGACATAATATAGCCCCTAAGGATATACTCGCAACTAAACCGCGAGTTGATAACTTCATAGCCGAGGTTATCCGTTGCGTTTGCCAATTTTTGAGAAAAGAACACTTTTTCGCACGGTTCCCCGCCCCCGGTAACAGGGGGGATAAAAAACCTGGCAAGCCGGTAATTTTGGGCAAAAAGAGAAAAACAGGCAAAAAAAAGCAGGACAAAAAAGGTGTATCTTTTCATATAAGACAATACTATAGTAAAAAACTACTCAAAATCAACGTTTTTTTTGCTCATTTCTTGAATTTTATAAAAAAATGTACCATACTAAAAATAGTGAGGAATTTTGCTCAAAAAATTATATTTTTCTCTGTTTGGGGCATTGCGATCGCTCTGTTTTTTAGCTCTTGTATAGACCCGATTGACAAGAAGAAATTCTTTAAAGACGATAAAGTACAAGAAAAAATTGAAAGGGACAGGGTCGGTTTGGTTGATAGAACCGGCGACTCTCTAAGGGTTGGCAACAAGAGAATCACCGGGTTAAACCCGCATAAATACTACTATGTAGAAGAGCTTGATGAAGATGAAAACCAGATTTCTACCAGATTTGTTACATCTGATGGTAGCTTAAGTAATAATCCGGGGAACATTGGCAGGGTAACCGATGGGTTGATAAGCGGGCTTGATAACAATAGTACCTATATAGTACATTCCGCTTCTCCGTTGACAGGTCAAATGACCAGACATGATACAAGTTTAGCCAATCTGCCAGTTGATACAGGTACTAAAATAACGGCAGGAGCCAATGGAATAACCATTCCTTCCCCAACCGCAATCCATTTCCTTGACCTTTCCCCCCTTATTGATGTAAATACTACCGATATTTACAGGTCTCCTGTTATTCCTGCGGGCACAACCGTTCCAGTCACGCCTATAAGCGGTAATATAATCCGGTTACAGGGGGAGGGTACCGAAACAGACTATATTTTTGTTGATTTCGACGGTGCTTTTGATGTAGCCCTTTTTAAAGTTTTAAGGGTAAATATTAACGGGCAAGCCCCCGGTGACGGTCTTGTGGTTAGAGTTACATTTGATATTATTAACGGTACGCCTACATTAACCCCAAATACAATAACAGTATTACAGACCGACCTTATCAATAATAGTGGCACCATACCTATAATAAATATTACAAGTTATTCAAGCAATTTTAACAACAACCCCGTCGTATGGAAGTACAATAATTCACAAATATCAACAGGAGGTTCTCTTGACTTAAAAGCTAATTTCTTTGATGATGAAGAATATTGGGCAAAAGGGGTGTATATTATTACTGTAGAAGTAATATTAAACTCAAATGACCATAAATATTCAGGAAATATTTATGTAACAGTTAATTAACAGGAGCGTAGAAAAATGAAAATAGAAGCCAATAAGGAGGCAAAGATGAAGACAAGAATTCACGGCGTATTCGCCGTAGTAGCGGCAGTAGTGCTTTCAACAGCATTATTGGTAACAAACTGCTCCGGACCATTTGATCTGTCCGGTCTGACGGGAAAAGGTTCTGTATTAAAAGAGGGTATTACAATATCTATTGAAGCGCCACGGACAATTATACCTACAGCGGCAGGAAATGCTTTTACTAGCTACCGGGTAACAATTACAGGGATCAGCGGCACTGATGATCCGGATAACTATCCAAGAGTAGTAGCATTTACTTCAAATGTGGCAACCTTAACAGATGTGCCTGAAGGAGACTATTCAATTACGGTAGATGCTCTCATAGGCGCTATAGTCGCGGCAACAGGAACAGATCCTGCTGTAACACATGAGTCTCCCAGCTCTTCTATAACTATTCCTCTGGCAGTAATTGAGAGTGGCGGAACAGGTTTATTTACATGGAATATCACTCTCCCGACCGGAGCTGACGTGCCTGATACAGCAACAATACAAATAGGCGCAGGAGCCCCTATTTCCTTGCTTACAGGTGGGAATATCAACACAGCCGGTAATTCTATTGCTTCAGGTATGCATGAGGTAACTGTAAAACTTACAAAAGCCGGATGTCAGGACAGGATAGTAACAGAAGTACTCTATATTTTTCAGGGCATGACGGCAAACTATACCTATACTATTCCGAAATGTAACAAAAATGAATACACTGTAACATACTACTATCAAGATGGTAGGGCAACCCCCTCTACTACAGCTACTGTAGCACACCTTGGCACTATAACTGTTGCTCCGAACCCAGGAACAAACTTCGGTGACCCCGGCGCTACATTTGATGGCTGGTTTACAGCTCCAAGCGGTGGTACTCTATGGACATTCCCTAACAGTACCAAAATATACAACGACTTTGCCTTGTATGCTCAATGGACAGCCTCCCCGCCGGAACCTGACTTGGAAATTACTTTAACATTTACTATGCCGGGTGATATTATTTCTACTATCACGGTGACAGGCACAGCTACTATCAGTCAAGAAGATGTCTTGGGGGCTGAAGAATTATCACTCAGTGTTAACCTGGGCGCGATTACTTATACAAGCATCGAATGGTTATACAAAGGCGTTGATGTCGGAGACGGTACAGCCACATTTATCTTCAATGACGATAATGATGAATACTCAATAGCAGGAGATCATGTATTTACATTAAGGGTTACAGTAACCGGCGGTAAACAGTACACCAAGACTGTTACAATCACGGTTACACCCTCAGCCATGCCATAATTAATTAAAGCATCCCCGGCGCCGGTAGGCGCTGGGATTGTTCAGAAACCTGTCAGGTTCCCCGGCTTGGGGAGCCGGCAGGTTTTTTTGTGTGTGCAGGTTTGTTAAATATTCTTTCCAAAACTCACATGGAAGCACAAAGACATAAGAGTTTAAGTTATCCTTCAACTTAGGGTTGTATGGGTTGCCCGCTAGCGTACGGTCGGGTATACCTTCATTTGACTTGTGGGAACTTTGAGCTTAGGTTGCATTGGTTCTCTCATTTTATGTGGAAGTTTGTTCAGAAACTGAAGTTCCCAACAACTTATTATAAAAGCAAAAACAGCATGTAGGCGCGCAATTACAGACACATCTTTGTACTTTGTGAGTTCTTTTTAGGATTATTGCTCCCAATCAAGTCTTTTTAACGGTTAAAAAATCCGAACTTATATCCGATACCAAGACCAATAACAAAATGTTGATAGTGAATTACAGGAGGTTCTGGGGCAAGAGGACCATAAGTGTTATATAGTACAGAATCGGTAAGGGTAAACATATAGTTAACGTTTACAAAAAAGGCTCCTAATTTGCCTCCCCTTACGCTGACTTCAACGCCGCCGCCTAACAAAAACAGAGGAGTTTCGCTGAATGAGGACGATTGGATTAGAGGATATACAAAAGCCGCATAGGGCTGAATCATAATATATTGGGTTTTTATATTAAACTTTAATTCCGCGCCTGCCGCCATATTAATAAAATTACTTTCTATCGGATCGCCTCTGGTTGCCTGAAAGTTCAACTCAATACTCATAAAATTTAAAAACTGAACTTCGATGCCAGCCGTTAATCCCAACTGCGGTAAAATTATATTATCGAGCGGCGTTAAATCCCCCGGGTTATCAAAAGGTCCCTCATAAACCGCTTGTCCGCCAACTAATCCTGTAGGCTGTAACATATAGGCTTTTATCGGGTAATCAAAAGACAGGCGCAAATATAGCCATTTATTCTGCCAGCTTGTGTCTATCGCCAAAATTCCTCCGGTTCTGGAAGATGGGGGGATGTAAAGTGTAGCTCTTTGGAACAGGAATTGGGTGTATTCATAAGCCTCTTCCAGTTCCGTAAAATAAAAGAAGAAAAAGAGGAGTTCTTCCTGAGCCGTGTTATCTATAAGGCTTATACGCATGGCATATTGGCTTTCCCCCGGCTGGGCAGGACGTGAAACGCCATTATCGTCAGTAACCATATTCAGAACAATGTTAAATCTGAAAGTATAGGCGGCTTGCGCTCTTGTTTCGGCTACTATGTAACCGGCTCCGACTGCCTCAATGCCAAAGTTCGTTTTAAAAAACTCAAGCTGATCTGCCTTGATCGCATTTCCTTCTATATATAGATAGTCGTTTGGCGGCTCGTCTGCGAAAGATGAGACTGTTAATACAAAAAAAAGCAGAAAAACTAATAATTTCTTCATAATTTCTTATCTTGCTATCTATTATAGTATAATTATCGGCAATTTTCCATAATATATGCTATTTAATGCGTTTTAACCCGCGTCTTCTATCAAATTCTTCATGATATAATCGCGTCTTTCGGGGGTGTTTTTACCCATGTAGAAATTGAGCACCTGCGGGACAGTCTTTAGGGTACTGACAGAGACGGGAACAAGGCGGATATCCTCGCCGATAAACTGCCCAAATTCCTTGGGACTGATTTCGCCCAATCCCTTGAAGCGGGTCATCTCGCTCTGGGAGCCAAGGGCGGCGGCGGCTATGTCGCGCTCTTTTTCCGTGTAACAGTAGCGGGTCTCTTTCTTTGTGCGGACACGGAAAAGCGGGGTTTCTAAAATGTAAACATGACCGGCTGTTATCAGTTCTTCAAAATAGGAGAGGAAGAAGGTTAAAAGCAGGTTGCGGATGTGAAAGCCGTCAAAGTCCGCATCTGTGGCGATTACAATTTTCGCGTAGCGAAGCCCGTCAATGTCGTTGTCTATGCCTAAAGCCATCATCATGTTGAAAAGCTCTTCGTTTTTGTAAATTGAAGTGCGCTTTTTGCCGTACACATTTTCTACTTTTCCGCGAAGAGCGAAAATTGCCTGCGTCATTACATCTCTGCTGGAAACAATCGAGCCTGCCGCCGAATCGCCCTCTGTAATAAAGATTGTTGATTCTTCCCCGTCGTCGCCGTCTTCAAGGTGGTATTTGCAGTCTTTTAACTTGGGGATTTTAAGGGCGATTTTTTTCGCCGCCTCGCGCGCTTCCTTTTTGACGGCGTTAAGCTCTGTACGCAAAGACTCGTTAGCCATTACCTTATGTTCGAGTTTTTTGCTTGCTTCGGGATTTTTATGGAGCCAGTCTTCTACGGCGTTGCGTACTTCCTGCACAACCCACGCGCGGATGTCGGAGTTGCCGAGCTTGTTTTTGGTCTGGCTTTCAAAAACGGGATTTTTCAGTTTTATCGCTATTGCCGCGGTTGTCCCCTCACGCACATCTTCGGAGCGGTAGTCTTTTTTATAAAAGGTTTGAATTCCTTTTAAAAATCCTTCCTTAAAAGCGGAAAGGTGCGTTCCTCCGTCAGAAGTGTACTGCCCGTTTACAAACGAAAAATATTCTTCGCCGTAGTTGTTTGTGTGGGTAAAGGCAATTTCAATCTGTCCGTTAGGTGAATGTTTGCCGCGATAGTAGCCAAGCGAATAAAGACTGTCATCGCCTGTCTCTTCTTCCAGCAGATCGAACAACCCGCGTGACGATACAAACTTTTTCCCGTTAAAACTTAAAGTAAGACCCGCGTTAAGGTAGGCGTAATTTTGAACGCGCTTTTCTACAAACTCAGCGTTAAATAAATAATCTTTAAATATTTCCGGGTCGGGGATAAATTCAACCATCGTCCCGTCTTTAATTTTTTCTTTTAATTTGCCCTTGCGCTGGCTTTTAAGAGTGCCCCGCTCGAAGATCGCCTCGGCAAATTCTCCGTTCCTTATCGCGACTACCCTAAAATGGACGGAAAGCGCATTTACGGCTTTTGTTCCCACTCCGTTAAGTCCTACAGAAAACTGAAACACATCGTCATTGTACTTTGCTCCGGTATTTATTACCGAAACGCACTCAACCAGTTTCCCAAGGGGGATGCCCCGTCCGTAGTCGCGCACTTTTACAAGGGCTTTTCCGGGTTTATCAATATCTTTGACTACCGTCTCAATAAGTTTTCCGTTACCCATGATAAACTCATCAATACCGTTGTCTATTACTTCTTTTAATAAAACATAAATTCCGTCGTCGGGATTGGAGCCGTCTCCCAACCTGCCGATGTACATTCCTGTCCTCAGCCTGATATGTTCAAGCGAAGAGAGCGTCTTTATTTTTGATTCGTCATAAACGGGGGTCTTGCCAGCCGTAGATTTTGCGGGAGCGGCTTTTGCGGCGGGTTTCGCCGCCGCTTTTACCGGAGCTTTTTTGGGAGCTGACTTTCCCGCTTTTGGTTTTGCTTTCGCTGTGGTTTTTTTCGCGGCTGGTTTTTTTGTTGTCTTTTTTACCGGCATAAAACCGCTACTCCTTAATTTTTCTAACGTTAAAGTTGTTTTTCAAATTCCTTGATATATCCTTCACTGTCGCTGATGTTTCTTTCAAGAGAAGCTATCGTGTTCTCCATTTCAACAATCCGCGCTTTTTTCTCTTCTATCGACCTTTGATATTTTTCAATCTTTGCTTTTTCTTCATCAATGGCGATGGACGCTCCAAGCTGAACTATCGCCTTTTCGTTGTCGATAATCGACTGGTTAAGCCTGACTGCCCTTCCAATAACTTCCCCGTCTTCGGCAGTAACAATTGTGTCGATAAAATATTTACGGTCGGGCGTTATATCCTCATCAATACCGGATGCTTGTGAGCCGAACTTTCTGCACAGGGCGTTAATACTGTCTTTTATCTGGGCTATTTTAATTTTAATTGATTGAATTTGTTTTTGCGGATTGCCTTCGATTCCAAAAGAAGCGGAAATAATTCGCCTTTCATCTTTTAATTTTGAAATCTCATCTTCCGCGGCGCGGGAAACGGTGCGCAGAGCGTCAATTTCTGTGCGTATCGCGGCGACATCGTCTTCTTCGTTTACAGATTCGCGAGTGCTGTAACGTTCACCGATGTTCAAATAAAGCTGTTCTTGATTTTCCTGCGCTTTAGAAAGAAAAGATTTTAGCACAAGCCCCTGAGCGCTTTTTCCAATCCAAGAAAAGACATTGCTTCCGCTCTTGTTATCCAACTCGCCAATACGGGTCTCCAGCGAACCCAACTTGTCTTTTAAGGCGTCCGCCTGCTCCTTAAAAAGCGACGTATAATCGTCATAGGCGTTGTTTTCAAGGAGCGCCTTGCCAAGCTTTCGGTAAAGAGCGTCCATTTCCCTTGATCGCTCTCTTTCTTCGCTTTCCATGGCGTTAATTGCCTCTTCAAGTTCCAGAAAACGGCGGTTTTTTTCTTCTATTTTACCTATAGAAATATCAGATTCAGCAATATCCCTTAAATAGTTATTGTATTGATTAATATCCTCAAAATCAGCCTTAATTTCCTTTGTGCGGGAATACAGGGTTTCCCCAAAGTTCTCCAAAAGCGTGCCGAGGGAAGCGCGGCTTTCCTGATTGTTTTTTGTAAGGTCGTCTATCCGCTTTTTTCTATCATCCATACTTAATAATACGATATTTTCATGGCTTTTGGAATAGCCACAATATCCAAGAAGAATAACCACACGCCCAAGCATGCACCGCGTCAAGCGGTATCTATGAAATAAGTCAGCACGGCGTGGCGCTAAATAAATGTAACCCGGATGGAAAAGGCGCGAAGGCTTTAGCCTGAGTAGCGCGCCCTAGACACGGAGAACACGGAGATAAAGAGGGGAAAAGGGCGCGAAAGAACCTTAGCCTGAGTAGCGCGCCGTAGACCCTTGATCAACGTGTGTTTTTCGTGTATAAAGTACATCAAATACAGAGAATTAACGAAAGGAGTTAATATGAAAGTAAACGAACTAAAACACGCGGGATTAAAGAAATGGGTAGAAGATAATGTTGCCCTTATGACACCGGATTCTGTTGAAATTTGCGACGGAAGCAAGGGCGAATACGACAGAATGTTGAAAATTCTGGTAAGCGCGGGGCTTGCGACGCCTCTTAAAAAGAGACCGAACAGCTATCTGTTCCGTTCAGACCCCTCGGATGTGGCAAGGGCGGAAAGCCGTACCTTTATTTCCAGCAAAAACAAGGATGACGCAGGTCCTACCAACAACTGGAGAGACCCGGTTGAGTTAAAACAGACAATGTCCGGTCTTTACAAGGGCTGTATGAAGGGGCGTACAATGTACGTTATCCCCTTCTCAATGGGTCCTGTCGGCTCAGATATAGCGAAAATCGGCGTTGAAATCACCGATTCGCCTTATGTCGTTATAAATATGCACATTATGACCAGAGTCGGGAAGAAAGTTTTGGACGTTCTTGGCAAAGACGGTTTCTTTGTGCCGTGTCTTCACTCAATCGCCAAGCCGCTTAATCCGGGCGAATCGGACAACGGAAAATGGCCTTGTGAGCCTGATGTCGAAAAGAAATACATCAGCCACTTCCCCGATACTTATGAAATCTGGTCTTATGGCTCAGGCTACGGCGGAAACGCCCTGCTTGGCAAGAAATGTCTCGCGCTTCGTATCGCTTCCGCGCTTGCCCGCGATGAAGGCTGGCTTGCGGAGCATATGCTCATTTTGAAGATTACAAACCCCAAAAAAGAAGTGAAATATCTCGCCGGAGCGTTGCCTTCGGCGTGCGGTAAGACAAACCTCGCCATGCTTGTCCCCACCCTGAAGGGCTGGAAAGTTGAAACAATCGGCGATGATATAGCGTGGATGAAATTTGGCAAGGACGGACGCTTATACGCGATTAACCCCGAAGCGGGCTTCTTTGGCGTTGCCCCTGGAACCAGCGAGCAATCAAACTACAACGCTATGCAATCAATAAAGAAAAACTCAATTTTTACAAACTGCGGTCTTACAGAAGACGGAGATATTTGGTGGGAGCAGATTGGCTACGGAGCGCCCGGCAAAACAATCATCGACTGGAAGGGCAACGAAAAGCCCGCTCCCAAAACCGATAAAGCCGTCAAAGGTGAGGAAATCGCCCACGCCAACGCTCGCTTTACCGCCCCGGCAAATCAATGCCCTGTAATAGCGAAAGAATGGCAAGACCCAAAAGGCGTGCCAATCAGCGCGTTCCTTTTCGGCGGAAGACGCGCAACAACTATTCCTCTCGTAAACCAGAGCAAGAGCTGGGTTCATGGAGTGTTCATGGGTTCAATCACAGGTTCAGAAATTACAGCCGCCGCGCTTGACCTTAAAGAAGGTTCGGTAAGGCGCGACCCCTTTGCGATGCTCCCCTTCTGCGGTTATCACATGGGCGACTACTTTAACCACTGGTTAAAACTTGGAAAGAAAGCTGAAGACGAAGGAAAAGGCGACAAACTGCCAAAGATTTTCTTTGTAAACTGGTTCCGCAAAGACAAAGACGGACACTTCATGTGGCCAGGTTACGGAGAGAACTCACGCGTACTCGCGTGGATGTTCGACCGCTGTGATAACAAAGACAACTTTGTAGAGACAGCGATTGGCAAACTGCCAAAGACCGGCGCTATTGAGGCTCCTCCCGGAGTAAGCGCGGAAATAATGTCAGAACTTTGTTCTGTAGACACTGAAGGCTGGAAGAACGAAATCTCCGATGTACGCGATAAACATTACGCAAAGTTCGGCGATAGGCTTCCTAAAGTGTTATACGACGAGCTTGACGCTATCGAGAAAAGACTGAACAGCTAGAAGAGTTGAAAAACTTTTATAGGAACCGCAGAAAACATCTTGTTGACTGCGGTTTTTTTTATTTTAAAATTAATTGACTGTCGCTCTGTAAAGTTCGCGGTTCATCATTGTCAGAATCAGAACAGTGCCTACAGGCTGTTTATAAGGAACCGTAAAATTGCCGCCCATATAATTGACAGCTAAAAGCCGCTGTCTTTCTCCCGAAGGAAGCAGAGCGTCGAGCCGTACTGCCAACGGATAGGGATTTTGCGGTATTGGATAGTTAAAAACGCCAAATCTCTCGTTATCCGCTAGACGATCGGGGTATGTAACAATAAGCTGAACTACGTTATTAAGGGGAATGGCTGTATTAGCTGTCGGGTTCTGGTACACTACGGTCTCGGCGCTTTCGTCTCCTGTTTTTGCCCTTGACGTAAAATGATAATTAATCCCCGTACCGGAAATTAATTCCAGCGCCCTTGTAAACTGTACGCCTGTAAATTGGGGAACTACGACGGTAAGGTTCTCCCTTCCCTTACTTACAACAAATTCTAACGTCAATGGACCGAAAATATCCGCTCCGTACTCAGGTTTTTGCGCAAGAATAGTTCCCGGAGTTTCAGATGAAAATTCATACATCAAAGGCTCTTTTATTGAAAGCAATGGAGAGCCGCCGGCTACTGTCTGGAGAGAAAGTAAATCCATCCTCACCTCTTCAATATTACGGCTGATGAAATTTTCAACTTTGTTTACGACAACTCCCTGACTTACCACAAGGCGAATGCGCCGTCCGGCTTTTACAATTGTTCCGGGTTTAGGCTCCTGTTCCAGAATATTGCCTTTATCCCTTGAAGATTGCGAATAACGAAGCTGAAGACGCGGGTACAGCTCTTTCACCTGCAATTCAAGCAGAGCTTCCGTTAATTCCTTGCCCGTCACATCGGGAACCATTGTCTTTTCCGCGCCGCGAACGGCAATAAAAAACACAGAAACAGCGATTATGCCGACAAATAACAGTAAACCTGCAACCGACACAATAAACAGTCTTAAATGACCTGCGACATATTCTTCTATTGAACTTAAATCAATCCTCATATCTGCCTATCCTAATTGTGAGCCGGAAAAGTCCCGCGCCCCGTTTAAAAAATCACGCCAAAAAAGCGCCTTTTTTGTCTGGTACTGTAGCCGTGTTACAGCAAGAATACCATTTCCTGTCTGTATTAGTATACCACTTTTTTTGTCCGTCCCCAAGACCCGCCCCGGCTTATTTTCAAGAATATTGCCGTTTTTATCATTGTAAACGGCTGATTCTAATATAGATAATTCAAGTCCATTATGGGTAGTCCTGCACATAGGCCAGGGGTCGAATGCCCGAATTTTCGCTTCTATTTCGGCGGCGCTTTGGCTCCAGTCAATAAGACCCTCATCCTTGGAAATAAGGGTACAGTAGCTTGCCTCGCTGTCGTTTTGCGCCTGAGCTTTTACAGTCCCGGCGGCGATTTTTTTTAGTGTTTCGGGAAGCATTTTCGCGGCTTTAGCGGAAAGCAACTCGCTCAGCGAGCCTGCCGTTTCCCTGCCTGTTAGCTGTAACTGTTCCACAGCAAGAATATCGCCGCAGTCCATTTTTAGCGCTAAAGACTGCACTGTAACTCCGGTTATACTTTCCCGGTTCAAAATAGCCGCCTGTACCGGAGAGGGACCTCTGTATTTGGGGAGCAGGCTAGGATGGATATTAATGCCGCCACGGGGAAACAGCGCGAGAAATTTAGGTCCAAAAATATGCCCATAGGCAAAAGAAACAAGAATGTCGCATTTTAGGGAATTAACTTGCTCTCTCGCACAGGCGTCAAGTTTTTCCGGTTTTAAGACAGGGACACTTTGCGATAGCCGCCCCGCCGCCTCGCCAACATCGGTCGGCTGAGGCGTACCGTGCCTGCCTCGCGGGCTATCAGGATTTGTAAGCACACCTGCCAGTTCTATTCCGTCTATGTTACAAATCGCGGACAAAGAGGGAACTGCAATAGCGGAACTGCCGGCAAACAATATTCTCATTTTTGTTTCACATTCATTTTTTCATATTTTTCGATAAGACTATTACGTCTTCTTTCAGACACATGATCAAGAAAGAGAACCCCTTCGAGATGATCGTATTCATGAAGAATGACCCGCGCGAGAAGTCCGCCCGTTTCCATAGTGAAAGGGCGTCCTTTTTCATTCCATGCTTGAATTTTAATGAATTCTGAACGGATCACATTGGTATAAACGCCGGGAATGGAAAGACAACCCTCTTCAAATTTGACGGTTTTATGGGAAGTTTCCAAGATTGACGGGTTGATAAAGACCCGCTCCTCATCACCCTCAACATGAACAACAAAAATACGCTTTAAAAAGCCAATTTGCGGTCCGGCTAGCCCTACCCCCTTGTCCCGTGTAAGAATTTCCAGCATTTGCTTCGCAATATTTGTAATTTCTTCATCTATATTTTGAATTCTTTCCGCTTTTTGCCTGAGCAGGTTGTCGCCAAGAGTGATGATCTTCATAAAACCAGTTTACAAAAAATGCGCTTTATCATCAACACTGTAATTCGGTATAATTGGCTATAAACAATTAATTTGCCGTAAAATTGCCTAAAAACGCCATATTATTGCCATGAGCCTCGTAAATACCCAAAAATCCAATTGACTAAAACGTTAATTTTTGTTTATATTCTAATTCATGGGAGTGCTTTTAACCCAAAAAATAACGCTTTATTACGAACGCTTTAAAGATATAGACGTAACCTTCACCAAAGACATGATACAGGTTACCGGTCTTTTAACTCAGCAGGTACACCTTAAATGCGGGAACGACTTCTGGCCTTGCGTAGTTTACACAACGTCATTTGAAGGCGCGAAAGTTGTCGCGAATATAAAAACGGGGCTTCTTGGGAAACTTCAAAACACCAATAATTTTGTCAACCTTCGTTTTTGTTTCAAAATTCCCGGAGAGACAAACGCACTTACATTTTTTATAGCCGCCCGTGTCATCTCTAGCGCTCCTTATGGCACTTCGCAAGATGTCAATATGTTCACGTTGCAGTTTTCCAACCGTCCGCCGGATGATTTTATAGAAATTATCGGTC
Source organism: Treponema sp. (assembly GCA_031254315.1). Classification (GTDB taxonomy): domain Bacteria; phylum Spirochaetota; class Spirochaetia; order Treponematales; family Breznakiellaceae; genus WQXQ01. The sequence continues at coordinate 3,643 of JAIRUQ010000122.1, read as the reverse complement.
GTGTTCTGGATGCCAATGTAAATTCTTCAAAACGCAAAGATGCCCGAATCCCGCTAACCACAGACAACCTGCGAAAACTCAATATTCTTTCAACAGAAACCGCTGTTTTCATACAGGGAGTTCCGCGCCGGTGCATATTGAGAGACCTTTCTTTTTCGGGAAGCAAGATAATAATGATGGGTGTCGCTAAATTTCTGCTGGACAAAGAAGCCGCCATCCGTGTTGATTTTAACGACCCAAGGGAAATATTTACAATTAAAGGAAAATTTATCCGCGCAGAAAATGTTGAAGGGAAAAAAGAAATGGTCGCTCTTGGTCTTAGTTATGACGAAGCGGCGGTTCCTATGGGGTATAAAATACGGCTAAATGACGTATTGACCTCAACCCGCGCCGATTTCCATGAAGGCGATTCGGATGAAGCGCCAAAAAATAGCGCTTCCTAAACATGAGCCGAATAATCTTCCTGCCTGTCCCGGAAAATTTCCTTGAACAATTTAAAAGCGAAGGTTACGGATTTACAATTAACAGCAAAATTCCAATCCCCGTTGAAATACCCGGCGACAGCGAGGAGGTAAGTCTTGCCGATTTGTCGCTGGAATCGATCATTTACGGAATGTTACACGTCATTGAAGGAAGGGATGTAAAACAGGAATGGCTGGATTACTATAGCGGTCTTGTTTTGTTTTTATGCCCCGATATTTTAACAAAACTAAAAGAAATAAAAGGCGTTACAATTGATGACGGCAGTTATGAAACCGCGCTTAATCTTGTAAAAAACGGAGAGCCGCAGAAAGGATTGACGTTAATCAAGAGCTTTATCGAAAACAATCCGCTTGTGTGGAACGGCTGGTTTGTTCTTGGCATGGCGCTCAGACTTTTAGGCAGACAGGCAGACAGCGAAGCCGCTCTAAGGAAAGCTATTGAACTTGGCGGCAACAGTGATGAAGTGAGGCGGGAGCTGGAGTTGGCAATGGGAAATGAGCCACGGATAAAAGTATGAAAAAATATTTATTATTACTGATATTGCCTATTAATGGCATTGCCCAACGATAATATATTTGAGAATGACCGTTATGATAATATTTTAGTTGATTTTGATATAAATTATGGAAGAACATTCGATAATATATCTATTCTTAATATAAAAGTTTTTGCTCCTTATGCCTCGAATAATAATGTTTATCTTACAGCAAGATGAGTAGCAACATTTTCACCAAATCAAAATATTTTTGATTTTTATGCTATACTAGGTACAACAATTTATCCGTTTGTTAAATTTTTCAGTTTTACATTTGATTTGGGGTTAGGATTCCCTTCTATATTTTTATTGAATCATTTTTCATATACATCAAGCATAAAAATAAATATTGATATACCAATAGCCCAATATCAAAATATAACGATTGGCACAGGTTTACAACACAGGAATGCGATTAAAATATTTGATTATTTTAATTTGAATCAAAACTATTATGGCATTTTTAATTTTTATTTTTTTGAAATTGGTTATAGGATAAAAATAAATCGAACTCGCGCTTAACGGGATGGTAAATGACGTATACCCCTGTACAATAATTACTTTTACACAATAATTATATTATTAGATTGTAATAACACTTCATGCAAAGACACCCTCAAAAAAACTCAAAATTTTCCGCCGCCTACGGCGGAAAATAATTGTGTATCCAGCGACCGACAAAAATCCGCTCACTTTCAACCGGTCTGTTCCTGCTCAGTACCCTTGCCGCGAACCTCCGGTCGCTACGGCGCGGGCACTTCACCGGAACAGACCGCAGAACTCAGGGGCGCACCAGCCGGAAGCCTATGACGTCGTCCCTGCCGTAGGGGTTGCCGATGCCCCGATAGGCAGAACGCAAGACCTGACCGATGTTGCTCCACGACCCGCCGCGTCTCACCCGGTAGTTGCCGGAAACCGCTCCCGTGGGGTCATTCTGCGCACCGCTTTTATAAAAACCGTACCAGTCCCAACACCACTCCCACACATTCCCGTGCATGTCGTACAGTCCATAAGCGTTGGCAGGTTTTTCCCCAACACTGTGGGTTCTGTCGCCGCTGTTATCTGAATACCAGCCAGTGCTGTCGCTTATCGTAGCTCCCGTGTTGTATGCCGTTACCGTCCCCGCGCGGCAGGCGTATTCCCACTGCGCCTCGGTCGGCAGTCGGTAGCCGGTGGAACCCGCTACAATTATCACCGCGCTCCATGTCGCATCTTCGTTATTTTTTGGCGGCGTTCCCCAATCAGCGGGATCGGTGCTTCCGCTTATACTGTATGCGGGACTTAAGTCTTCAAGCATACTCAGCGTATTGCAGAATACCAAAGCTTCAAACCAGCTTACCTGCTCCACCGGAAAATTAGCTGTATCTGTTATCCCGCCTAAAGAAGAAGCCCGAAAACCTCCAACTTGGTGCGCGCTTGGATTACTCATCATCACCGCCCTGTACTGCGCCTGCGTTACCGGGTATTTACCCATGCTAAACCCGGTCAGCGTTACTTCATGCTGAATTTCATCTTTTTCACGGTCCTTTTCGGTTGTCGGGCTGCCCATCGTGAAGCTCCCGCCTGTTATCGGAACCATTTCAATATCAGGGATTGTCGGATTGCCGCCTTCGGCAATTGTTATAGAAAACTGACTGGTGTCGCTTCCGGCGGAATTAGCCGCTTTTACGGTGAAAGGAAAGGTTCCCGCCGCTGTCGGCGTTCCGGTGATGTCGCCGGTTGTCCCAAGGCTCAAGTCCGGCGGCAATGCGCCGATTATAACTTCCCATGTGACGGCCCCGGCCCCCGTTGCCGCAAGTGTCTGGCTGTACGCCGTCCCCACCGTTCCGTCCGGCAATTTTGCAGGGGTGATTGTCGGGCCATTGCCGCCGCCTGTACCCGGTCTTGTGCTACCTTTGCTGTACACAATGCTAAAAGTGCCCTTTTTGGAGGAGAGATCACCACTACCACGTACAGACAGATAAACAGTACCGTTTTTATTGGCAATAAATGACGATGCACTGGTCCAGCCTTGATTTTTCCACCAAAAAGCTGAAGCGAGAATATCGTCTTCGTATACCGCTCTCGCATCAATATCCCCTGTTTTAGTACCGTCACCATAGCCGTTATACCCGCCATTCCACCAGACATTGTATTCAGTCCCGCTACTCACAGGGAACGAGTACCACATATAAGGGACAGTGTCAGTTAGTTCGCCGTCTTTCCATACATTTTCTGTAAGGGGAATAGCGGTATCGAGGGTTAACCCGTCATTGCCGTTGTTATCGCCGGCGGCGATTGTTATAGTAAACTGCTTGGTGTCGTTGTTTACAGAATTTTCCGCTTTAACGGTGAAAGTGTATGTGTCTGCCGTTGTCGGCGTTCCGGTAATAGTGCCGGTTGTCCCAAGGCTCAAGCCTGCCGGCATTGTGCCTTCATGGCTCCATGTGAGGGGGGTGCTCCCCGTTGCCACAAGTGTATGGCTGTACGCCGTCCCCAGCGTTCCTTCCGGCAATCCCGCAGTGGTGATTTTCGGGGCTACTCCGGTGCCGGTGCCACTGCTTTCTATTATTATGGTCAACTGTTTTTCGTCGTTTCCGACGGAATTAGTCGCTTTAACGGTGAAAGTGAATGTATTTGCCACTG
>JAIRUQ010000047.1 GCA_031254315.1 Treponema sp. | reverse complement strand
AATGTGACTCAATGGGACTTGAACAAAGTGGCAAGATTCATTAATAATAGACCTATGAAGCTCTTAGGCTTCAAAACACCTTGTCAGGTTTTCGTTGCACTTACGGCTTGAATTCGGGACATCACAGAAGGTGTAAAGGCAAAAATATGAAAGAAACACTCTATTCTCTGTGCCTTTGTACCGTTGTGCGATTATTTTCAACTGAATGTTTTATAAACATTCAGTTATTACAGACTATACTACAACCGTACAATCCGCGCTGTCGTTAAAACTTCCATGTCCGCTTCTTCAAGAAGCTGTGAGAAATGAGTTTTGGCTTCAAAAGCCACGACCCGGATTTTGTGGAATAATTTCAATTTTATTGTGATCGCGGTGTTGATGAGTTACAAGAACAATATCGACAGGAACATCGTAGCCTTTACCAGCGTATGGGGCAATGTAAATTACCGTTCCCAGACGCTGGTCTAAACGAATGAATATTATCGAAAGTCTAAGCGAATCCGTAAAAAAGCATATACTCCGTACTCTTGATGATGTGATAAAAGCAAATACACGGCTGTCAATCTTTGAAGATTGACTTGTCTGCGAACCAAATCAGGAGCGATGCTAACGACATTATTTGAAAAAAACCCTCTTGACATAATGTAATATATAAGTTACTTTATAATTATGAAAGTAATTCGGGAAACAGAAACATTCAAAACATGGTTTGCGAATCTCCGAGATGCCGGAGCGCAATACCGTATCCTTACCCGAATCAAACGGCTTAGTGAAGGGAACCCCGGCGATGTTAAGCCTGCCGGAGAAGGTATCTCGGAAATGCGGATCGACTATGGTCCCGGATACCGGATTTACTACAAGGACACCGGCAGGGAAATTATTATCCTGCTATGCGGCGGCGATAAACGCACCCAAAGCAGAGATATAGAACAGGCAAAAGAACTTTTGCAAAATTTGGAGGTATAACATGAAGCCAGTTAAAACCACTTTGTGGGATATGGCAGAGCATATCAATACCAAAGAAGATGTGATTGGTATTCTTGAGGCGGCTCTTGAGGAAAACGACACAGAATTTCTGTTTAGGGTTATCGGCGACATAGCTCGCTCAAAGGGTATGGCTCAGATAGCGAAGGAATTAAACCTTGCTCGTGAAAGCCTTTATCGTTCCCTTTCGCAGGACGGTAATCCCTCGTTTAACACCGTTGTCAAAGTCTTGAACAATCTGGGTTTTCAGTTAAGCATCAAGCAAAAAATACCGGCATAAAGGAAAATTTGTTACAAACTACTACAACCGTATAATCCGCGCTGTCGTTAAAACTTCCATGTCCGCTTCTGTAACAAGAACATCATTCTCAAGGCGGCAACCGCCGAGAAGCGGATCGTAAAGACCCGGCTCTATTGTAAAGATCATTCCGCTCTCCAAGACCCATTCGTTGTCACTGCTGTTTCTGAGTATCGGGTACTCGTGCTCCTGAAGACCAATTCCGTGCCCTAACCCGTGGGGCATTTTTTTTCTGGCTTTGGAAAAAAGCGTGTCTACTGCAGAAGAAATGTCTCTCGCCCGCGTCCCGTTATGTGCCATTGACAGGGCAAGTTTTGCGGCTTTCTCTACAAGATTGACAAGTTTCTCCTGCTTGGGATCCAAATCGCGGGCAAAAGTGAGGGTTACGTCGGTGCAGTACCCGTTTAATTTTACTCCAAAGTCCAAAATGGAAAGTCCTTTTCCGCCAAAGGGAGAGTTCGTCCATGAAGGGAATGCGTGAATGGCAAAACTTCTGTCGTTGCCTGCGGCAAGCGTTCCAAAACTTGTACCTTCACAGCCCTGTTTGCGAGCTTGTACTTCGATGAACAGCGCCGCGTCAGCTTCTGTTTTTATTTTTCCCGACCGCACGTCTTTTTCCAGCAGATCAATCATTTCGTTTGTGATGCCCGCGGCTTTTCGGGTAATGGCGATCTCTTCCTCATCTTTGACAGCACGCAGTCTTCTCATTTCCGTAGCGGCTCCGTTTTCGCGGCAGAGAATGTCAAAGTCGGTGAGTTCGCCTACATAGTCAAGAAATGTGGGATATGGCGTAACAGGAGGCACTTCAATTCTTGAACCTGAGGGGATGCCCAGTTTTTGCGAAACCGCAGAGATTGCTACGCTTGGTTTTCGGTTAAAGTCATTGTAAGATGCGATCATGACGGGAGAGACGGTATAAAGCCGCGCGAGATTGATGTCCCATGCGGCAAGGATCGCTTTACGCTCCGATGAAAGAAAGAGAAGAGCGTCGCCGGGATGCCCCGTAAGCCAGCGGATATTTTGATCACGCCTTGATTCGGTATCTTCCAGCATTATGAGAGCTACACCCTCATTAGCCATCCAGTCATAAATTTTTTCCAGCCGAGCCGAAAAAACAGGGGAGAATTTTTCCATGGGGGCTCTAGCGTTTTTCCTTTACCTTTTCTTTTTCTTTGGTTATTTTCGCTTCGAGCTTGTCCATCATTTTATCAATCGCTTTGGTAAGATCAAAATCTTCTTCCTTGACATGAATAGAAACGCCCCAGCGGAAATTTACCGTGGACTCAACATCAAAATCCTTTTCTTTTTTTATGGTGATAATAAGATCAACAATCATACTCTCAGCATTGCGAAGCCTTTCGATTTTTTTATTCAAATACTCTTTTGCGTCATCATGCAGTGAAAAATGCACCGCTTTAATGTCCAAGTTCATTTGTCCCTCCTAAATTTATTTCCCGACTTTTCGGGTGTAGGAAGACCCCATATCGAGTTCCTTCCTATATTTTGCCACAGTTCGGCGCGCTAGCGCAATTCCTTTTTGACTTAACAGGGCGGAAATATCCTGATCCGAAAGGAGGCGGTTTTCGCCCGAAATTATCTCTTTTATTATCTCTTTTACGCTTTCTTTTGAGTATTGCGACCCGCTCGACCCTGCTCCGCTTATCGAATTCGTGAAAAAATAGCGAATTTCAAAGATTCCCCAGTCCGTTTGCATATATTTGCCGTTTGCGGTGCGTGAAACCGTCGTTTCGTGGACTTTTAGCTCCCTCGCAATGTCGCTAAGTGTAAGCGGCGTGAGGTATTTGGGACCATTTATGAAAAAAGACCGCTGAAACTCCAAAATAGCGTTCGCCACACGGATCAATGTTTGACTGCGCTGGCTAAGATGACTGATAAAAAGCCTCGCTTCCCTGATATTTTCCCGCGCGAAGTCCCTTGCCGCCTGATCTGCGCTGTCGCCAAATTTTTCAAAGTTCGGATTGATGCCGAGGACGGGGAAAGCTTCATCATTCAAATTGATGATAAACTCATCGTTGTCCCTCACGACCCTGATGTCCGGCACAACATAACGCACATCATCGGAGGCGAATGATCTGCCGGGAAACGGCGAAAGTGTTTTGATGAACTCGCAAATCTCGCGCGTGTACTCCTCGTCAAACCCAAGTTTTTTCGCAAGGACGCTGTACTTTTCACGTTCAAGGAGTTCAAGTTCGTCCAGCACTTTTTCCATTTCGGGTATTTCAGCAGGAGCGTCCTGCGAGAGAGCGATTTGAACTGAGAGCGACTGGCGGTAATCGCTCGTGCAGGTTCCGGCAGGTTCAAGCCCTCTGACCAACTGCATAGCCTCAAAGAGTCTTGCCTGCACAGTGGCGAAAAGTGTTTCCGGTTTTTCCTTGTGAAAACCGTCGTCATCAAGATTTTGAATGAGGGTTTCGGCGATAGCTCTTAACTCGCTGTCTACGGGTTCAAGCTGTAATTGGCGCAAAAGATGTTCCTGCAAAGTTTCAGGTCGAGTGAGTGCGCCTTCGATAAAACGTCTGTGTTCTTCCGATGCTTGTTCGCCGCCTCTGCGTCCCGGATCGGAAGTGTTTTGAAAATACTCGTATTCGTCTTTGCGGTTAGTTTCCGTCTCGTCCAGCGGCACTGTGCTTTTATCTTCGATTAGTTCCAGCGCGGGGTTTCGCTCCAGTTCCTGATCGATTCTTTCGCGCAGTTCCGCAACAGGCATTTCCATCAATTTAATTGACAGAAGGAGTTGAGGATTCATCCTGAGGCGTTGTTCCTGCGAAAAGGACGGGCGCTGGACTTGCATTGTTATATGTTAAACCAATACGGGGGATTTTTCAATCTATGTGCCGCCCAAGCATGCACGGCGTCAAGCCGTGCAGATGAATAATTTTAAAACGGCGTGGCGCAAAAGAAACGTAACCCAGATGAAAAAGGTGCGAAGGCTTTAGCCTGAGCTACGCGCCGCCCAAGTATGCACGGCGTCAAGCCGTGCAGATGAGTTATATAAAGCGGGACTCGTTCGAGAGGCATTAAACCAGACTTTCGAATAACAAAATCATCCTGTATTTGTTATCACACAATGTATACGTCCGATAATTTTCAAATCCTAATTCCCTTCAAATATGGCAACCAAGCGAACAGCTTTCGCAATCTTCGGGACTGCACATCTGCAAGGAGCCATAAGGGGCGGGATTTAGGGCTATTACTTCGCCTGCTTCGTCAAAAACGAGGGAATTTACGTCGGCGTTGATGCCTACCGCGTCCGGGTCAAAGGCGTTGAGTACGCCTGTGGAGGTTTTTATGAAAGTGGGGGTAGCTGGTTCCAGCGATTCCAGTTTCCCCGATTCATACAGGGAAAAGCCGTTTCTGGTGGAAATTTCGCCGTATTTTGTCGCTATGCGGACTGTTTCTCCGGGGAATAGTGTAATACTGCGGATGTTGCCGCTTTTGTAAAAAGCGATTCCGCTGATAATCGCGGTGAATGAGCAAAATGGCAGGTCGAAGGAGAGCGGTATTGTGAGGGCTTTTTCTTCCTGTTCGCTCCACATTCCACTGATTTTTCCGTCCAGCGGAAAGAAGCGGTTCAACTCTCCCGTCTCAAAAAAAGTTACAAGCTCTGCGGGAAACTCGCCTATCGGGGTTTGGATTTCCTGCACTTCGTTGAGCGCGATTGCCTTGATCATGCCGTCCTTGTAAAACTCTACAGAATATTTGTTTTTACGGCGGTTTGTTTCGGTATAAGAAGGAACTAATTCGCCAACGTGGGTAACAAGCATATTTTTTTCAGAGACCTTGATGCCTTCAAGTTCTCCGTCCGGGTAGCAAGCATAACTTTCCACCCCTGCGAACACGCCGCTTGGAAGCTGGAGCAGTTTATTTTCCAATAGATTGAAGTTCTTCATTTAACACCTTCGCGTAATGAGCGCTTGAACACCATCAATGTCAGAGCTGACAGTCTGCACATTGTACGCTCCTGCGTTTTCAATCCACGGCGGAATGTGTTTGCAGATAAGGCGCAATTCTAAAAACGGCGTATTTGACAGGAAATCCATCATCGCTTTTTTGCTTGAGATTTCGGGACATTCTTTTTGCAAAGCGATTAAATCCAAAAAATACACGCCGGGCGTGGAAGTTTCAACAGGTTTCGTGTCTCTGATGATTGCCTCTTTTGCACTTGCTTCGGCAGACGCGTTGCGTAAATCTTCTATAATACCGTCAAAGAGTTCAGTGTCTATTTTACCGATTTCAAAAATGTGCAGTTTCGCGCGGTCAAATACAGCAAACGGAATGCCGAACAAAGCGCCGCCTGCCAATACATTACAGCCTTCGATGAGCGGCAAAAGCTCTGATGTGTTTTTCCGTGTCAGCGCGGGATTGGACGGGGTGATTTTTTCAAAGTTTGCCTCGCTTGTTTGTGTCCAGCCTGTTGGCGTGCGCTCGAATATCAAGAAGCGTTCAGCTTCAAAGAAGTCGCACAGTTTTGAATCTCTGTCTGTAAATACCGCTATCTTATTCATTGTCTTTTCTCCTGCCTTAAAAATAAAATATGCTCATGTAAAAACGCAAGCTCCTGAGGCATATCCGTCAACTCGGTGCGTTTTTTTTTCGGCATCTCCCACCGAATCGGCGGCAAGTCCGTTCCCCGTCTGCGTACCATCAGAATATAGGTGAATGTATCTTCAATTTCACTCACTATCTCGAATGGAAACGTTGCCGCAATATCTTCCTTTTTCGCATTAACCGCCGGGATAATATGATTCGCCCGAATACCGATGAAATTAAAATCATCACGTCTTTCGACCGGTTCAAATTCGATACCCCAATCAGGTACGGATACCTGCTTTCCCATTATAACAGCAGGCGCAATGTTTTTACAGCCCGTAACCCGCGCGGATTGAACAGTTTGGGGATTTTTGAATATTTCCCATTTACCGCCTTCGGCTTCGTTTTTGCCTCCGTTCATTATAACGACATTGTCGCATAGGCGGTATATTTCGCCACGGTTATGCGATACATACAGAATCGGTTTATTAAACCGCTTAAACAGCTCCACCAGTTCCAGTTCCAGCGCCCAGCGCAAATGGCTGTCCAGTGCGCCGAAAGGCTCATCAAGCATGAGTATGTCGGGCGAACCGGCAAAGATGCGCGCCAAAGCGCACCGCTGTTTTTCGCCGCCTGAAAGCTGGTGAGGGTGTTTATTCAGATGCGGCGTTATGTGAAATGTTTCCGCCATTTCTTCTGCGGCGGCTTGTCTTTCATGGGCGGTTTTGTGCTTCGCGCCTGTCATAATGTTCTGCCGGACTGTCATATTGGGAAAGAGGGCATAATCCTGAAACAAAAATCCTGTGTTGCGCTTTTGCGGCGGCAGATTGATTTTCTTTTCGGAATCGAACAGTACAACGCCATCCAATTCGATATGTCCCCTGTCCGGTTTTGAAATGCCGGCGATACAGCGGAGTGTCATGCTCTTGCCGCTTCCTGACGCTCCTAAAAGCGCGGTTACGCCGGGGGCGACTTCAATGTTCACGTCAAGAGAAAAGCCCTTCAGTTTTTTGTTGATATTACACACAAGCATATCTAACTCCGATCATATCTAACTCCGATCCTTGGGCTGGTTGAACACGTTAATTAAAACCATAAACACAACAGACACCGCGAGATTTATCATTACCCAAAAAAACGCCATGTCTTCGCGGTTTATCTGCCAAAAGAACGCTACGGACGTGGAGACCGTTGCCGTCCTGCCGGAGATGTACCCCGAAACCATACTGGTTGCGCCGTATTCGCCTAAGCCGCGCGCAAAAGCGATTACTGTTCCGGCTATAATTCCGTGTTTGCAATTTGGAAGGAGTATTCTAAAGAAGATAAACTTTTCTGACAGTCCAAGCGTGCGCCCAGCGTCCAAGAGGTTTTGATCAAAACTTTCAAACGCTCCGCGCGCTGTTCGGTACACAAACGGAAACGCGATAATGGCGACGGCTATCACTGACGCATACCAGCGCATGGTGATTGTTACCGAAAACCACTCTAAAAATTTTGAACCCAATACGCCTCTGGGCGAAAGCACCACCAGTATAAAGTAGCCAACTACCGTAGGCGGCAGTACCAGCGGAATGGTGAGAATTGTATCGCAAACGCCCTTGATTACCCGAGGCAGACGCAGAATAGCGTAAGCAGAGAGTATGCCAAGGGCAAAAGCTATGGTAGTAGCGATTGTCGTGATTCTAAGCGAGTTAAATAAAGGGAATAAATCCATATTACCTTTTTCCTCTTACCAAGTTTGATCGTTCAACCATGAGGCTTCCATTTTACCAAGTTTTAGTGGTTACAGACCACTAGGGCGGAGAATACGGAAGCCCAGACTGCTGTCCCGTTTGACCGGATAGCTGATGCCCCGATTTGCGGAACGCAAATGATGACTGGTATAGCTCCAGCATCCGCCGCGTATAATGCGATCAGTCCCCGATGACGCACCTGAAGGATCAAACCTCGCCCCGCTTGAATATCCTTCGAACCAATCCCAACACCATTCCCATACATTTCCATGCATATCGTACAAACCCCATGCATTGGGCGCATAACTTCCTACTTCGGACGTTCTCTCCAGACTTACTCCCAACACCGTATTATTGGAATCCAAATAATTCGCTTGATAGTTTGCCCGGTTGTCATCAATATAATCCGTCCCCCAGTTAAACGCTGTTGTCGTTCCGGCTCTGCAGGCGTATTCCCACTGTGCCTCGGTCGGCAGACGGTAACCGGTGGAGCCGTCAACGATTTGTACGGCGTTCCATGCCGTGTCAACGCTTGTCGGCACGGTTCCCCATACGGTAGTATCGGTACTTCCGTTTATACGGTACGCCGGACTCAATCCTTCCCTTATGCTCAGCTTGTTGCAAAATACTAAAGCATCATACCAACTGACATTCTCCACAGGGCGATTATCTGGATCATCTCCATCGGAGGATGTTAAATAACTAGGATTACTCCCTATCACCGCATAGTACTGAGCCTGCGTTACCGGATACTGACTTATGTAAAAACTCTCGGTCAGCGTTACTTCGTGTTGTGTTTCACTACTTAAATGGCTCGGTTCAATTGACGAACTTCCCATTATGAAAGTCCCGGCTGGTATCAATGTCATACCGTCATCGCTCGTCACAATTTCAATAAGTGTCCATTTTGCGTACAGTGTGATGTCGGCGGTAACGGTGTAAGAACTATTGGCATGGTAATTGGTTCCTGCCCCGGAAGTTTCAGTATTCCAGCCGCCGAAAATGCACCCGATTTTTTCAAGACTGCCAATACCGCACAGCGTTATACTGGAACCGGCGCTTACCTCCTGCACGGCGGGAGGCGTCCCGCTTGTCGCACCATTGACATCAAATGTAATTGTGTAGAGTTCACTGTCTCCATCACAGGCAATAAAAAATATTGCAAGAACCGCAAAGCTAATATTAATTATACGCATCTTTCTTTTGGTAAACATATCCATATTCTTACCAAGTTTGACCGTTCAATGGGAGTGCCACCCGAAAACCAAGGTTGTCATAATCTTTCGTTTCTGCACCGAAGCGTTCCCTCCATGCCGAGCGGCAACGATCAGGTCCCATAGAATAACATCCGCCACGTCCAACACGGCGTTCCCCTTGGGTCAATCCCGTTGGATCGTAATCAGGATTAGGGGCATCCGTAAAATAGTTGATGTAGTCAGGTTCACTCCATGCGTTATACATAAAGTCCCAGCACGCTTCGTACACATTCCCATGCATATCATACAAGCCCCATGCATTCGGGGGGAAGAAGTCCACTTCTGTTGTAGCTCCCCGTCTCACCCCATTGGTGTCATTGGGCAGGTACTTGGTCCCGTTAAAATTAGCCTGAGCGGTTGTAATGGTTGCTCCTGTATTGAACGGCGTAGTTGTCCCTGCCCGGCACGCATATTCCCACTGGGCTTCGGTTGGCAAACGGTAGCCGTTAGAGCCGGCTCTCAGTGTTATGTGCCATTTAGGATCACTCCTACTAGTAGTGATATTGTTGGAGTCTGAGTCTTCTTTGTTTATGACGTAGGCTTTTGTTCTCCCTTCCAACTCGCTTAATCTGTTACAGAATTCCACCATTTCATACCAGCTTACATATTCCACCGGCAACATATCCGGATTTGTAACATAATCAGGAACAGCATCACCCTGATGATAGCTCGGACTTTTTCCTGTAATCTCCCGATACTGCCCCTGTGTTATCGGGTACTTACCCAAAAGAAAGCCTTTGGTCAATATTACAGTGCGCATTGGTGATTCTCTTACGGCTTCCCTGCTTACTTCACTAATGGGACTGCCCATGACAAATGAGTAAGGTTTTGGTGTACCATCCGGCGGTATCTGCACCATTTCGATGCCGGAGATATAAGGCTCTTTATCGCCGTTGCAGGCGGTAAGACTGCAAACAATTGCCAGTATCAGCGTAGCAATTCCGAATAGAGCAATATTCCAATTCGGGCGATAACTATGTTCACTCATGAAGATTCCCCTTTAGTGGTTACAGGACACTAGGACGAGTAATACGAAAGCCGAGGCTACTGTTCTTAATGATCGGATAACTGATACCCCGCCATGCGGAACGCAAGTAATTACTGGTGTAGCTATGGCTTCCGCCGCGTATAATGCGGTCAGTCCCCGATGACGCACCTGAGGGATCAAACCTCGCCCCACTTGAATATCTTTCGAACCAGTCCCAACACCATTCCAATACATTCCCATGCATATCGTACAGACCCCATGCATTGGGCGCATAACTTCCTACCTCGTTTGTTCTGTTTAGACTTTTTCCCCCCTCCGTGTTATTATCATCCACAAAACTTGCGTGATAATTGGTCAAAGTGGTATTGATATAATTCGTCCCCCAATTATACGCTGTTGTCGTTCCGGCTCTGCATGCATACTCCCACTGCGCCTCGGTCGGCAGACGGTAACCGGTGGAGCCGTCAACGATTTGTACGGCGTTCCATGTCGCATTACTGCTTGTCGGAACATCTCCCCATTCGGCGGGATTGGTACTGTTATTAATACTGTACGCGGGGCTCAAGTCCTCTTGCATACTCAGCTTGTTGCAAAATACCAAAGCGTCATACCAGCTTACCGTTTCCACCGGACAATTATCGGGATCGTCCTCGCCAGCGATTATATAACCGCTTGGATTTGTGCCCATCACCGTCCGGTACTCAGATTGCGTTACAGGATACTTGCCTATGTAAAAACTCTCGGTCAGCGTTACTTCGTGTTGTGTTTCACTACTTAAATGTCCCGGTTGGTTTTCAGGGCTTCCCATTATGAAAGTTCCGGCTGGTATTAATATCATACCGTCATCGCTCGTCACAATTTCAATAAGTGTCCATTTTGCGTACAGTGTGATGTCGGCGGTAACGGTGTAAGAACTATTGGCATGGTAATTGGTTCCTGTCCCGGAAGTTTCAGTATTCCAGCCGCCAAAAATGTATCCGGTTTTTTCAAGACTGCCAATACCGCACAGCATTATACTGGAACCGGCGCTTACCTCCTGCACGGTGGGAGCCGTCCCGCTTGTCGCACCATTGACATCAAATGTAATTGTGTAGAGTTCACTGTCTCCATCACAGGCAAAAAAAAGTATTGCAAAAACCGCAAAGCTAATGTTAATTATACGCATCTTTCCTCCAAAAAAATTGATTAAAAGCTCCATCCAAAATCAATGTAGAAGACATTGGATATAAGTTCCCTTTTATTGAAGTCGGCGGAATTCCCGTATGCGCCGTCAAAATTGCCGAAATCATAATTGAATATGTTACCGATTTCAATAAAGGTACTGCTATTTATATTGAACTTGACTGAGGGTCTAATACTGAATACCGAGCGGTTTTGCTCGTTATCAGAGCCAATTTCATAAATTTGGCGGTTGGCATAGCCTCTCCTGTGCCACATATATGTTTCATCTCCCCCTACTTTGCTCATGCCCCCTGTAAAGTACACCAAGTCCAACCGTGGTGTTATATTATTAATCGCATACGATCCCCACAGGTTAAAAAGCAATCCGGGGTCATATTTAATTTTATTACCGAGTATACCTTTACGGTTATACAAGAATTCCGCCGCATTTAGCCCCAGCGTTAAACTGCCGAGTTTATACGCGAAGGTCTGGGAAATAACAATATTTCCTTTAATGTCAAACTCTTCGAGACAATCCAGAGAGGCGGCAACAATCGCGGTAAGGTCTTTTACCATTAGAAAGCGCAATTCCCCAAATAACTGGGCGGACTCCTGCCTTCCGTCATAAACATACCCATATCTTTCAAAATCGATAGTACCGTTCCAACCGGCTTTGTTTTTCCAGCGAAAAGTTGCACCTAACCTGAAAATATCAGTAAGGGTATAAGAAGCGCTGTAAACATATTTGACATCCTCAATTTTTGGAGTGATACTGCCAAAGTTAGGAAGAAAGCCGCCTGAGTTTAAGATATTATTGGAACCGGCGGCTTGCTGACTTATGATATAGGCTCCAATACCCAAATCTAGCCC
This sequence comes from Treponema sp., assembly GCA_031254315.1. Lineage (GTDB taxonomy): Bacteria > Spirochaetota > Spirochaetia > Treponematales > Breznakiellaceae > WQXQ01. The sequence goes on along the minus strand of JAIRUQ010000047.1, from coordinate 13,109 downwards.
TGCTACCGGAGTTACCTTAAGCAATGCCCCCAGCCCTTCGCCCACATCGTCAATGATATACCAGTCTGTAGTTTGCCAAGTGCTGTCATCTACAATGCCGCCTGCAAGGTAAACAACATCATTAAACAATTTTACCCAGCCGTAGATATATGGCAGAGAAAAATATCCTCCCTGATTCAAACGGCTCTGTGACTGAAAGCGGAATCTAATACCTGCGTTCCCGTCTTCGTGAGTATAAGAACCATTCAGCCGGAAGCGGTAACCGTTCTGTTCAGAATCGACTCCAAAGGCTTTAAGAAAAGTATCTACATCTACAGAGTCGCTGTACACAACCCCTAGACCGCTGTTAAAATAGCCGTTGAATTTTAAATCCTGCGCATAAACAGAGATGACCGCCGGCAATAACAATGCCGCTAAACAAAAAATCCGTTTGCTTTTCATGTTTTACTCCTAAAGGAGAGGATTCGCAGGACTGCCTCCACTGCACCATGTTCCCCATGGCGGTTAGCGGAGACAGCCCTGCCGGACTCTTACCAGGTTTGTCCTTCCAGCGGGAGTACCAACCGGAACCCAAGGTCATCGTAATTATTCCTTGTCTGGTTACAGCGTTCCCTCCATGCTGAACGGGCTTGTCTCGGAGCCAAACCATAAGTTCCGCCGCGTTCCGCACGGCGTTCGCCCATTGCCATTCCTATCGGATTATAATCAGGATTTTCGGCGATTGTATAATAGTTGATATAGCTGTTGGCTTCAGTCCAAGCGTACATGATAAAGTCCCAGCACGCTTCGTACACATTCCCATGCATATCATACAAGCCCCAGCCATTCGCGGGGAATTTGTCCACCGGTGTCGTAGTACCCCGATACTCCCCCTCTTCATCATCAGGCAGATACTTGGTCCCGTTAAAATTAGCCTGATCGGTGGTTATGGTTTCCCCTGTGCTGAACGGCGTAGTTGTCCCTGCCCTGCATGCGTATTCCCATTGGGCTTCGGTAGGCAGACGGTAGCCGTTAGTCCCGGGTATCAGGGTTATGGACCATTTAACGTCATCAGCGCCTGTATTGATATTGTTGGGGTCTCTGACAGCTTTATTTATATTGTAGGCTTTTGTTCTTCCTTCCAACTCGCTTAATATGTTGCAAAATTCAACCATTTCATACCAGCCTACACATTCCACCGGCAACATATCCGGATTTTCTACTTCCCAGTTTGGTTCTGCCGCAGTCTTTCGGGCAATTCCTGCAGGGGTACTGGGGAATGTAGCATCCTCGAAAGCCCCTTGATGGAAGCTCGGATTTTTTCCCATAACAGCCCTGTACTGCCCCTGTGTTATCGGGTATTTGCCCATCCGAAAGCCTTGGGTAAATATTACCGTACGTGTTGGTGTTTCCCGTACAGGTTCCATACCTACTTCTTCTTCGGGACTGCCCATGACAAATGAGTAGGGCGTTGGCGTACCGACCGGAGGTACTTGCACCATTTCGATGCCAAAATCTTTTGGGATTTTACCGCCATCGTCAGGATCGCAGGCGACAATACCAAATGTGATTGCCAGTGTTAGTACGGCAATTCCTAAAAACATAAATCTTCTCATAATGAACTCCTTGTCTCCCGTAGGAGAAAAATAAATTTGTTCGTGACAAAACTTGTCCGTAACAACCCACCCTTAACAAGGGTGGAAAATAATATTTGAATTAATGAAATAAATTCTTTTACTTCACTACCTCAAACCCTATTCTTGCAAACACTGCTGTTGCCTCAGGCGAACTTAAAAAATCCAAGAAGACTTGAGCCGCTTGTGGGTTTGCAGAGCTTTTTAATACAGCCGCCGGATAAACTACCGGCTGATGGCTTCCTTCTGGCGCATTTGCCGCGACTCTTATGTCCCTTGCCGTAGCCGCATCGGTGGAATACACTACGCCGCAGTCAACGCTCGCGCTCTCTACCTGAGAAAGCACTTCCTTTACATTTGAACCTAATGACGCTTTTGCAGAAACAATCTCCCATCCGTTCAGGAACTTGAATATTTCTTCTGAATACTGCCCCACAGGTACAGATGCGTTACCCAGCGCGACAAGCGATACTTTAGCAGTCAAGACATCCTGAAAAGAGGAAATACCTTTAGTACTATTTTCCGGTACTATCAACACCACCTTATTGATCAGCAAATTTTTGCGTGTCGCATCGTCTATGAAACTGCCGGACAGCGCGTTCATCTGCCTCTGTCCTGCCGAAAGAAACACATCCGCGTCAGCGCCGTTTTCAATTTGAGTTTGCAGTGTACCACTGGAATCAAAATTGAAATAAAGCGTTACATTCGGCGCGGTTTTCTTGTACAACTGTGCAATTTCAGTTAATGCTTCTGTCAAACTGGCGGCGGCAAACACATTCAGCGACAACTCCGCTTTGCTTTTCTTACAGCCGCCTAAGAGCGCGGTACATAAGAAAGCAACCAACAAAATAGAGAGAATCTTTTTCATTTTTTTCCTCCTTGGTAAAAAATAAAAAAAACGCATACTGCCCGCAATTGTTCTCGTGTTCTTTGAACACGGAAACAACCACAAGCAAATACACGCCTTTGTGTATGTAACCCGCACAAGCGGGCTACTGAGAAATAAAAAAGCGTGTATTTTTACCCGCAAATATCCTCGTGTTCTTTGAACACGCAACAGCAGGTAAAACACACGCCTTTGTGTATATGTAATCCAACTCTGTGGATTACTAAGAAGCTAAAAAGGCGCGTATTTACCGCAACTGTCTTCGTATTCTTGAACACGCAACAACAGCAGGTAAAACACACTCCTTTTTGTACGCAACCCACCCTCGTGGATTACTGAGTGAAAAATATGCAATTGTCCTCGTGTTCTTTGAACACGGAAACAACTACAAGCTATTACACATCTTTGTGTACGCAATTCTTCACTTTCTCTATCGTTTCGTATCGTTTCACACTTGACTTTTATCATTTTGTGCGATATAATACGAAATGAAACGTATTTAAGCGTAAACCGCTTATCTGGTTTAAATGTATAACATTTGGCACAATTTTGTCAAGTGTTTTGGAGAAAAATTTGCAAATTTTTGTCAAATTAAAATAGGAGGAAATTATGGGAAATAAAAGCGCACTTACAGCGCAAGATGTGGCGGATATGCTTGGGGTAAGCAAAAACACCGTTTATAACATGATAAAAAACGATGAGTTGGTTTCGTATAAGGTAGGTCGAAAAATCCGGTTTACCGAAGATGAAGTGAAGGGATTTATAAAACGTTCACAGACTGCCCGGCAAACTACGGCGGAGTTATCCCCGGCTGACGGTGTTCAAACCAATAACGGATTCGTAATTTGCGGACAAGATATTATCCTTGACGTTCTGTCTAACTACATGAGATCGTATGGCATATCTGCCCTGCGGGCGTATATCGGAAGCTACGATGGGCTTACTCTTTTATATAAAAACAGGGTAAACGTCGCGTCTACTCACCTTTGGGACTGTGAGACAGATGAATATAATGTACCGTATGTTAAAAGGCTTTTACCCGGCACTTCCTCTGTTGTTATTCACCTAACATACCGTATGCAGGGGCTTTACGTCCAAAAAGGAAATCCAAAGAACATAAAAAACTGGGAAGATTTAGCTCGTGATGATATTACCCTATTAAACCGCGAGTACGGCGCAGGGGCAAGGGTACTGCTGGATGAAAACCTTAAACTGCTGGGAATATTCGGCAGTTCCGTTAAAGGTTACGAGACAGAAGGAAAAACGCATTTGGCTGTCGCAAGTTCTGTCAGTAGCGGAAAAGCCGATGTAGCCGTAGGAATTGAGAAAATCGCCAAGCAGGTTGATAATATTGATTTTATCCCCATGAAAAAGGAACGGTATGATTTAGTGATAAAAAAGGAGCATATCAACTCTAATGAAATTCAGACAATGATGAATATTATTAACTCTGCCGCTTTTAAGAATGAATTCGCAAGTATAGGCGGTTATGATACAAGCGACATGGGAAAGATAATCGCTGAAGTATAGATGTGAAAAAATTTAAAACGTTTATCGGTAGGAATGTCAGGCACAAGAGGTGTGACCATTGCTTGCACCAAGCCACACCTTCCCCGACCGCTCCTTTACTCCAAATTATATGTACGCTTCAGCAAAAATCCGGTTAACCAGAAATAGAGCGCGGCAAAAGCAAGAGACACAATGCCCATAGGTATCATGGAATTAATCCATGATGTATACATCTCATTATCAAACGCAGACTCTAAAGTAAATTTAAAATTTAATTTTGTATTTTCGCTCACGAATTTAGACAATGGCATTTCCATAAAAGTACGGACTATAATGAATATTCCGCAGGCGGCGGCAAAGCGAAACCTCGGCAGAAGATAGCTTACGGTAATTGCTATACAAATAAGAAGTACAGCCTGAAGAAAAGAGGCGCAGTACGCAAAAACCATAATCATTATCGTGCCGAAATTGAAAGACGGCATTATCATTATTTGTCCAATAAAAGAGGAAACAGCTTCTCTTAACCCTTCGGTAAAAGCAAAAATGGAAACAGCAACGGTAATCCAGCTCAACGACAGAACACAGAAAGCGGCAATAACTTTTGCGGCGAGTAATTTCCAGACGGTTACCGGCAGGGTAAACATGATCGCTCCTTGAGCTCTCATAAAATTATTTATAAAGCGCTGAATAATATGAACATAGGTAAGCGCGAACATGGCAATCAACATAGCAACCCAAATAGAAAACAAAATTATAACCGAAATCACTGTCCCAGTATCATATGCATTAATTTCCGTAAAGGAAAAGTTCCCCTGAAGGCGCAATATCACAGATATGATTACTAATAGCAGATATAGGGGCGGCAGAAACCTAAAATAAAAACGAAATTCGTATTTGAGCAAAAGCCCGAGTTCCCTTAGCATTTAAAGACCTCCCTGAAAAGCGCATCAATGGTCGTACTCTTTTCTGTCCGTATATCATTGGCGCTTCCTTCAAGCGCTACTTTCCCCTCTTTAAGGAAAATTATGTCGTCTAACACCTGTTCCACATCATGAATAAGGTGAGTAGAAATAAGAACTGCCGCCTCTTTGTTGTAATTGGCAAGAATCGTGTTGATGATATAATCCCGCGCCGCAGGATCAACTCCGCCGATAGGTTCATCCAGAAGATACAACCGCGCTTTGCGAGCCATTACCAGAATAAGTTGCGCCTTTTCCTGCGTCCCCTTAGAGAGAGCTTTTAGGCGCTTTTTTGGATCAATGTTGAGATCCCTTAACATAGCGGCGGCAACATCCCGGCTAAAATCCGCGTAAAAATCAGCATAGAAATTTATAGCATCCTGTACACGCATTGAGGAATCAAGACACATCCGGTCTGGAAGATAGGACACCAGCGCTTTACTTTCCGGTCCTATGGGCTTGCCGTACACTGTAACAGTACCACCTGACGGCTGGAGCAGACCATTTACCAGTTTGATAAGGGTTGTCTTGCCGCTCCCATTGGGTCCCAAAAGCCCTGTTATACGCCCGCTGTTAAGATTGATATTAACCGCGTCAAGAGCCGTAAACTTCCCGTAATTTTTACTTAAATTACGACATTCCAATGCTAATCCACTCATACTTTATTCCTTATAAACAGTGTATCACGCTTGTTTGTTTATCGCAAGGGGTTTCCCTACCATTTTGTTCCGATTGTGAACCCTATAAATGACACAAGACAGACTGCCGTTTCTACAACCCATCCGCCTATTGCTCATTTAAATAATCAAATACGTTTATTATGTTATTATATTGAGTTTAATTTGTCAAGCATCCTTATTTTATCTATATACTTTCTGGTTTTATATGCCGTTTGTTTTGTTATCTAAATTCATTTCCTCCAAAGAATCCTATAATATCATTCTCTGAGAACCATATTTTTCTATCTTCATCTAAATGAAACGCAAAATCACAATCATTAGGTAATGCTGATACAGCACGCCATTTTCCTTTTGCTAAATAATTTCTATCATTAATATTTAAATAAATAATTGGTTCTGTTAATTCTTTTATCAGCATGATTTTTTCAGAACTTGTTATTTTAATTTCCAAATGTTTTTGTATAAATGTTTCATTATTAATAAGGGGCATTCTTATTTCAGAATAATTAATAATTTTATAATCAGATTCAAAAAAATCAATGTTATCCATTTTTATATTTATTGAATAAATTTCTTCTTTAATATCAACTAATTCAGATTTATCATTAGACGACTTAATCGCTTTACATGAAAAAACAAGAAATAAAAGTAATATTATATAAAATATTCTAAATAAACTATTCATTATTGTTCTCCAAAATATTATTCAAAACTAAATGTGCATATCGTTCTATACACCCATAATATAAGTCTTTATTGGCGGAAATCCGTTAAAAAAAACTGAGGCGTAACTTGCAGTATATGCGCCTGTGGAAAGAACATATAGTTTTTCTCCGATTTTAAGATCAAGCGGAAGCTGATATTTATGGTACTGATAAAGTATGTCCATACTATCGCAGGTAGGTCCCGCGAGAATTACATCCTCTTCCTCACAATCGGGGGCGTCCCTGTGTGTGATAATCGGGTATTTGATTGATTCATCGAGCGTTTCAATTAATCCGTTAAACTTGCCTGCGTCAAGATATACCCAGCGGTCAAGCGCGGAATGACTTTTTCTGGAAACCAGAACAACTTCAGTTCCCAGAATGCCGCTGTCACCTACTAGGGAACGTCCGGGTTCAAGTACAATTAACGGTATGTCCGATCCATAATCGTCGGTTAAATATTTATGTATTTCTGACGCGTATTCTTGTAAATCTTTTGTCTGCTGAATATACGATGCGGGAAATCCGCCGCCCATGTTAATCATTTTAAGAGAAATATTTTTTTCTTCTTTTAAAGAAGAGAAAAGGTACTTTGTTTTTGCCAGCGCGTCGTCCCACTGTCCGATATCCCTCTGCTGGCTTCCAACATGAAAGGAAATACCGAAAGGTTCCAACCCCAATGATTGAGCGAGAATAATAAGAGCATACGCCATATCGGAGTGACAGCCGAATTTACGGGAAAGAGGCCAGTCTGCGGTAGGGGATTCTTCCATTATTATACGCACAAAGATTTTTGAAGCGGGGGCAAAGGACGCAAGGTTTCTAATATCTTCCTCGCTGTCGGTGGCGAACATACGCACGCCCTTTTCATAAAAATACGCAATGTCTTTTGCTTTTTTTATCGTGTTGCCGTACAACATTCTGTCAGGCGCAACGCCCAGAGACATGACAAGGTCCAACTCCTGAGGGGAGGCGATGTCAAAGAAGGCTCCCAATTCGGCGAGCAGGGAAATTACTTCTCTGTGCGGATTTGCTTTGACCGCGTAATAAATACGGGCATAGGGAAACGAATCCCGTAGTCTGATGTAATTCTCTTTTATAGCCCGTAGGTTTATCACGATATAAGGCGTTTCAAGGTTTTCAGAAAAAGCAAGAAAACGCCGCCATTCAGTATCAGAAATATACTCACTTCGTTGTATCATAAAGTCCCCCCAATGCGGCTATAGTAGAATTAATATCCTGTTTTGTCAATATTTCGCATAAAGTTTTTTAAGAAATTATTGGAGGGAATAAAACTACTAGGAAAGCCGCATCACCTTAAAAACTTCTTTCTGCAAAGTTTGCGCATCATCGGCGGTTATGCCCCAATCAAAAATGGAAGTGCTTGCGTGAACCAACTGCGCCAAATTGCAGTTCCCTGCCCTCTCGCCAATACCGCCAACCGTTACGTCAGCATAAAGACAGCCTATCTTTGCCGATTCAATGGTATTTGCAACCGCCATGCCCAGATCGTTATGGGCGTGAATGCCAAGTTCCGCCTTGCCGTTCAGTTTTTCGCAAATGTCTTTTATCAGTGTGCGGCAAAGAGTTGGCGATGCTATGCCTACCGTGTCGGCAAGACGGAGCCGTTTTACGCCGAAGTCCGGCAATATTTTTGCAATGGTTAGCATAAATTCCGTTTCAGCACGGAAAGCGTCCTCAAATCCTATTGAAAGGGGAATGTTACTTTTGGCGGCTAAATCTAAACATACGCAAAGCTGATCGACAAGCCAGTCCTTATCCTTGCGTAATTTTTGATAAATGTGAGAATGAGAAACTGGCACGCTGATGTGAATAATATCGGGGCGCACATCAATAGCGTGTTGTATGTCGGAGGGAACCAGCCTCGCCCATGTTGATATGACGGCGTTTTTTCGATGCTCAATAATCTTTGCGATATTTTCTTTTTCCTGTTTGCCTACAGCAGGGACTCCCGCTTCAATTTGATGTATACCGTACGAATCCAAAAGAGAAGCGATTTTCAGTTTTTGGTCAGCGGAAAAACAAACGCCGGGGGCTTGTTCGCCGTCCCGTAGCGTACTGTCTAAAAGATACCTTCGCTGTTTCATATCATATACAATCCTGTTGCAAAGCTTGGGCATAAATAATATATACCTCTATAGCTTTTCAATTAAATTTTGAAGAGCGACTTTTACACTTGGAATATATGTACCAACTCGCGGATCCATAAGATTTCCTCCAAATCCATTCGACTCATTAGAAGCATTTTTTTCTAATTCTATTAATTCACTCTTTAGCTCTATGGGTATAAATTCGGATAAAGTCCATACACTTATAACCTGAACAAAAGTATCCCGATCTGGGGCATTAATTATTCTTAGCAATTCATTTTTACATTGATCAGTATTATATGCAGCTAATGCCCTTATCGCAGAAACCTGTATTTGGAAACTCAATGTTGCTACAAGGAATGGAAGAATCTCAGAATAATATTCTGAGAGACGAAGGTGATATATAGTTTCTAATGCAACGTGTTGAAGAAAGAAGATGTCCCTCTCACTATTAGTTAAACCGGCAGGGCGTCTTGTAATATGCTGACTTATATAATTTCTGATGTAACTAATATCATATGATAACCCATGGTAATTATTAAATATTGCCTCCATCGTTTTTTCATAAATATCCACTGGAACAAGTGCTTGATGATAACTATGCCTATATGTAGCATAAACTAACCCATTTCGTACAACAGCAAACCCGGCTGTTGGTGTGGCAATACTATAATTACCATTCTCCTTTTGTTTTATAAAAAAATACCCTTCCTCAGCACCTGAAAAATGGAAAAAACCTTCATCGTCTCCGGAATAGCTAGTAAAATTCAACAAATAAAAATCATTTATTCTTATTCTTCCTATAATCTGTCTTCCTGAGATATTTTTTATTATGGTAAGATTTACTCCATTTCTAGAATCAAATGAATCTATTCTTGCAAAGACAAATGAGTCTGATTCTTTCACTACAATATCATGCCATGGTTCATCCCAAGTCGTTGCATAAATCGGTATGCCTAAGACAAATATTAAAAAACTAAAAGTTAATGAATATTTCATTCTCATACAGAGATTATACACTATCAATTATATTTTTTCAAGCCCTTTTTCATCTTTTTTACTGTTTTGTCCAAATTGCACCTAACTACATTTAAGAAAAAGAGTCAACGAATTACACACGCCCAAAATGTACAACACAGTTGTGCGGATGAATATCAATTTTTTTCTTCTATTCGCGTTCATTCGTTGATGACGCTAGTCGCCGAATGGCGACTGTATAATCCATTCCTATCGGCAAACGACCCAAAGGGTCGTATCCTTTCTTCCCAAGTTTATTTACAACTTCAATAAATTCCCGTTTAGTGATCGCGCTGTTCTTTGCCACTGCTTCTTCCTTCACCTGCTCAAGAATCTGCGGGATGAGTTCTTCGGCGCACTGTATATTAAGCTCTGCAAGTTTTGCGCGGATTGATGCTGTTCCGCTCTGTTTCCCAAGCACAATTTTTCGCTGTCGCCCGACAATCTCAGGCGAGAATGGTTCATAACATTGCGGCTGTTTAAGGATTCCGTCTACATGGACACCCGATTCTACATTGAATATGCATTCGCCGACAATGGGCTTATTTTGCCGAACCTTCTCTCCGGTGATTTTACTGAATAGCTTTGTCATCTCAGGAAAAAAATTGTATGTCTTGTCCGTCTTGCGCAGTCCATTCAGGCGCAGGATCATGATTAGCTCTTCGGTCGCAGAAAAACCGCCGATGCCGCCAAAGGAACTTGCGACATTGTTTCCAGTACCGCTTATTACCCACTCCGCCGCGAGAGCGGTCGCGCAGTGGAAACGATTCGTGGGACAGAACTCAACATCGCTGTCAAAAGATTTCTTTGCTTGGGCGAATGTTTGCAGATAGTCGCCGCATAGTGCGTCATCAAGTCCCTGTAAACGCTTTTGTTTGCCGGACAGAGTACAGGACGGATGTTCGGTCAGCGGCGACAACAGTTCATACATTAACGGAGAAAGTTCAATCGCTTCAACTTCCGTCTCAATGAGAAAATTCAAAAACCGGCAAAGGTCGCTCTTGTTGTGCGGTAAATTGTCGATACAAGATAAAGTTATGTCCGTAATACGAACGGGAACATCTGAAAACCCCGGTTGGGTTTCCAGATGTTCCTCGGAGAAAATTGCTGACTCTCTATTATATAAGGTGTTACACAAACGCAATTTTCTCCAAAGGGTAAGAAACTTCTAAAAACTGAAGTTTTTAGAAGTTACCCTATATCTTATATTCCTCTACAGGAGTTCCGCCTTCCAAATGTTTCTCGCAGATTTCTTCAACCTTGTCTTCGTCAAGATTGCCGTACCATGTGCCTTCGGGGTAAACCACAGCTATCGGTCCCTTGTCGCAGATACCGAAACATCCGGTGTTCGTTATCATGCAGTCGGACGTTAAGTCCCTGTCTTCAATTTCCTGCATAAACTTCTGCACAAGATTGACAGCTTTCTTGTTGAAGCACGCGCCCATCTGCGTACCATTGATCCGTGAGCTTCCGCATACAAAAACGTGATACTTAGGTGATACCATAAACTTCTCTCCTCTTCTTTGCCGCTTGTAAGACGGCGGTTTCAACTCTTTCATAAGTTGTTATCGCTTCTATGCCGTTTTCCTTTAAACGTTTTTCCGGCGTGGGACCAATCCTCATCGCCAGAACCGCTTCGCAATCGGAAACAGCATGAATAACCGATGTCCATCTGTCCTCTTTGTCATCGCACTGAGGACCTGCGCAATACTTGTTTACCTTGCGCGTTTCTACAAACCGCGCGCTCGCTGAATCGCTCTCATAAATATAAAACTCATTGGCGTGACCAAAGTGCGTATCTACAATAGCGCCGGTTCTTGTTGCGACGGCAAAGCGTCTCAATTTTCCGGCTTGCGGTTTTTCGGTTGACGGACTTTCGTCCGACGGGTTTTCGTAAATGTTTTCTCTCAGTTCAAGAGAAATATCTTCGTTAAGAGTTCCTGCCGCATCGGAGCGGCATTGGCGACAATGTTTCATCTGCTTGATGTTTACGCCGCACCTCTGGCGGAGAGCCGCTATTTCTTTGTTTGGCATACGCTCCAATCCTTCAAACACCGAACCCTTCACCGGAATATGCGGCATGATGTTTGTCATAAACGCGCCAAGAACCGCAACTGTTCTTGTTACTTCATAAATATGGCGGTCGTTAATTCCTTTCAGCGTTACACAATTTACCTTGCAAATAATTCCTGCGGCACGAAGCATTTTAATTCCCGCAAGCTGGTTAGCCAGAAGGATCGAAGCCCCTTCAACGCCTTTGTACTTTTTGCCCATATAATGAACATACTTATATATTCTCGCTCCTATAACGGGATCAACCGCATTCACCGTTACCGTAACGTGGCTTACTCCAAGTTCCTTTAACTGCGAAACATACTGCGGAAGCAAAAGCCCGTTTGTGGCGATGCAAAAAGTAACAACCGGATCATACTCGCGGATAAGACGCAAGGTTTCGCTGAGCTTTTCAAAGTTCGCAAGCGCATCTCCCGGTCCCGCGACACCGGCAACCGTAAGGTTCGGCATAGTATTTTTCAGATTGATGTATCGCTCCAGCGCTTCGGCAGGAGACAGTATTTTTGACGCGACTCCCGGACGACTCTCGTTCATGCAGTCAAAATTACGCAGACAGTAGTTACATTGAATATTGCATTCCGGTGCGACCGGCAGATGAACACGAGCATTCTTGCATGCGTGTTCGCCGAAGCAGGGATGAGTCGCGGTCTTATCTTCTGTTTGAGGTTTGTAAAATTGATCATACAACTCCGTACGAAAACTCGTCTCGGTTTTTTCTAACATGGCGTTTGCGGCTTGATCCAGTATGCTAAGCGAGCCGTCAAAGCCAAGTATACGTGTCCGCTGTCCGCCGACAAAATCGTGAATGGGAAACGCGCAACGTATTAGCGGAATATCGAGCTTGGGCGAGATGCGTCTGCCGCCAGAACTTCCAATCAGCAGATTTGCGTCAAGTTCACTGCACGCTTTTTCAATAGCGGCAAAATCACTGTCGTCAAGTATTTGTGTTTTCCCGGCGAAATGAAATTCGCTACATTCATTCATCTCGCTTTCCAGCGTTTCACGGAGTTTTGGGGAGACTGAACCTGTCGCCGCCAAAACGGGGAGTATTCCGTTCTCACAACATAGTCTTACCATAGCGGCGGTAAAATCAGGTTCGCCGAATACTGCGGCTCTTGCCTGTGCGTTGTACTTGTGGGAGTCCACCATCGCGTCGATATACCGTCCGTGCGCTTTTCGTATTTTATCTGTTACAACTCCGCCCGCTGATGTTAAGACCTCTATTAACTTATCCATGCCGCGTACTCCGGCAGGCAATGGCAATTTAATAAATGGCACTCCATGAGCCGCTTTCAAATATTCGGCAGGAGAATTATTTTCATCAGTAAACTCTGAAAATTCAATGGTGAGTTTTGCCCCTGCCATTTTTGCAATCTCAAGGATTGACGTGCCTTCTGTCTTCAGGCGGTTGTAAGTTTTTTCCGTCGCGCCGTCCAAATTGTCAGAAAGGTCGCTTAGCATTATATAATCTATTCCCATTTCTGTTAAAAAATCTTTTAGCCAGCGTGTGTCCGCTGGGCTAATCATGGGAGTAATGATATTTACTTTGTTGTTTGC
>JAIRUQ010000095.1 GCA_031254315.1 Treponema sp. | reverse complement strand
ATCCACAAAAATTCTCATAGTTAAGTCTGACCCAAAGTCTGCCCTAACCCGTTGCAACATAACTGCTGCTACAGGAACAACATCACGCGCTTTTCCTGTAGACCAACATGATGTTAAACCAAAAAGAACAATAGCCATTACAACCATTCCCACCCAAAACCTTTTTCTTGCCATTGTTTTCATAAAGAAAACTCCTTTGCGATCTTTATCGCCGTCCTTTTTTCAACATTCATACGAATGTCTGAAACATCCAAAATTGCCCATCTATTTGACAGAAAATTCCAAATATTCCTACATATATCCAAATATACTATCCAAAATTGGAATTATGTCAATAGCAAAAATGCCATTTTTGCTCTTTTTATTGATTAATATTGAAATATGGACTTCTGGATGAGGCTAAAAAACGAAATCAAGGCTCAAAACACGACCCATGAATGGATTGCAGGGAAAATCGGCGTTCCCCTGAGCACATTCAGAAAATGGATGACACGCAAAACTTACCCGGATATAAGGGAAGGTGTTGAAATGGCGAAACTGCTTGAAACATCGGCGGAATACCTTGTAACAGGGGTTGAAATAGAGAACTTAAGCGATACAGAACAAAAATTGATAAGCGTGTACCGAAAACTCAGTTCCGCAGACAGGGAAAATGTTATTCTGGCGGCAAACGCATGGGCAGAGAAAAAATGAGCATCAGCGGACAGTTGTTATATGGTAGATTTTCTGTCTTCCAGTCAAAATAATTGACATATTCCCTGTTAAAAGCCAAAATTATGTATGAACCTTGCGAATAAACTCAGCTTTTTTAGAATCATTCTTGCCCCTGTGTTTTTTGTCGTCTACCTCCTGCCGCGCTTTTTCCCTTCGCTGTTCGTTGACGGCGCGGCTTGGACGATACCGGCGCTTTGGGCGATTTTCATTATCTCCGAAATAACCGATTATTTTGACGGTTTCGTCGCGCGCAAGCTCAACCAGACAAGCGACTTTGGGAAACTTCTTGATCCCTTCGCCGATACCCTGACGCAAATTACTATTTTTCTCTGCTTTGTAATCGACGGTATTTTCCCGTCGGTTCTTTTTCTGCTTGTGATTTACCGCGAATTTGGCATTCTTTTTATCCGCAATTTAATGTTGAAAAAAGGCTCGTCCATGGGAGCGCGGCTTGGCGGAAAAATTAAAACTGTCGCCTATATTATCGCGGGAGGTGTCGCCCTTCTCGCTGTCAGCCTCCAGCGGCTTGGCGTTTATGAATCACTCCAGCCGTATTTTAAGACATGCGCTCTTGTTATCTTTATTATTTCTGTAGTTATCGCTGTTGTGTCTTTTTTTGATTATCTTTTGATCTATAAAAAGACAGCCGCCGCACAGGAAAATAATGATTGATAACGCTCTTCTAAAAAAAATTAATTCAACCGCCACTGACGAAATTTTCAAAGAACTGTACGGAGAGAGCGAAGTTGACGCGGCTCGTCAACGTTATACGACATTAATAACTGAAATGTTAAATGGCGGAAATGGATTTCCTGAAGCTGAGCTTGGCGATTCGGCGAAAAATCTTAGGATATTCAGCGCGCCGGGAAGGACAGAACTTGCGGGCAATCACACCGATCATAACCGTGGGAAAGTCTTGGCGGCTTCTATTCAACTGGATTGTGTTGCCGTTGTTCGGGAGCGAAGCGATAATATCGTGTTCTTTCGTTCTGTCGGTTTCCCAGATGTAAAAGTAAAATTGACAGATTCTTCAGGTGCGCCTGATTTACAGCCAAAACCTGAAGAAAGAGGGACAACCTCAGCTCTTGTAAGGGGAATTGCCTCCGAATTATACCGCCGTAGCTGTAAAGTCGGCGGATTTTCAGCTAACGCAATGACAACAGTGTTTCCCGGCTCCGGTCTTTCATCATCCGCGGCGGTAGAAGCGCTTTTATGCCGTATTTTTGATTCATTGTACGGTGAGGGAAAACGCAGTCCGCTTGAAATTGCGCAGATTGGTCAAATCGCGGAAAACATTTACTTTGGAAAACCGTGCGGTCTTATGGATCAAACAGCCTGCTCAACAGGAGGCGCGGTTGCCATTGATTTTGCTGATGTAGAGCGTCCCATTGTAAAGCAAATCAATTTCTCTGCCGCCGGTTACGTTCTTTGCGTAGTGAACACAGGCGGCAGTCACGCGGATTTAACCGCTGATTACGCGTCAATTCCGGCAGAGATGAAAGCTACAGCGGCATTTTTCGGAAAATCCGTATTGAGGGAATTGGAAAAAGAAACCGTCCTTAACCGCGCCGCCGAAGTGCGAAAAGCGCTTGGCGACAGGGCTTTACTGCGCTCGCTCCACTTCTTTGATGAAAACGCACGGGTTGACGCTATGACCGCCGCCTTGCTGGAAATGGAAAACGCTCTTACGAGCGCGGAAAAGCAGGAGGCGTTAAATCGATATTTGGAGATGGTTAATGAGTCGGGGGATTCTTCGTGGAAATATTTGCAAAATGTGTACTCGCCTTCCGCTCCTGCGTCTCAGGGAATAAGCGCGGCTCTTGCTATGACTAAAGATTTTCTCCGCCAACAAAAATTGCGTGGCGCGTGCAGAGTTCACGGCGGTGGTTTTGCCGGTACTATTCAGGCGTACATTCCGCAGGAGGCAATGGACGCTTACCGCGCGAGGATGGAAACGGTCTTTGGTTCGGGTTCTTTAACAATGTTAAGGATAAGGAAAAAGGGCGCGGTGGAGTTGTTTGCAGACTAAGCGTGATGAAAAGAGGGTTATTGAATAGCATAGTCTGTCGCTGATATAATCCTTGAAGGGCGCTGTTCTTCGGGAAGCTGTTTTGGAAGCGGCGTTGATTTATTGCCAAGATGGCTCAGTTGGCAGAGCGGCACACTCGTAATGTGCAGGTCCGGGGTTCGATTCCCCGTCTTGGCTAAAATTTTTCATCTACACGGTTTCACCATGCCTTATTGGGCGTGTGGTGAAATTCTTACTTCTTGGACATTTCTAGGCTCATCTTGTTGCATTGGAAATAACAGATGGATTGCTGATGGCATATTTCAACACGTCTGCCATGATACCTGTGTAACCGCTACCCATTGTTTTATAGCTTTTCAAAACGTCCGGGGATACTCGGATCGTTACCGTTTGCTTTTTTTTTCGCCGGTTTCGTTCCGCCGCTAATTGCGCGAATTCTTTTAAGGCTTCGGGACTTGACCGGGGTGCGTCCTTTGTATAATTTATAGGTCGCCGCGCCGCCCTTCTCACTTCTTTGATAACTTCTTTAGGTATTTTTTGCCCAACCCTTACCGTCGATCTGATAGTACCCATTGTAACTCCTCCTCTCTGATTTATCTGCCGGACGTGCGGAAATAATCCGTTTATTTTCCCCACGTTCCGTATAGACTACGAAAAGAACCTTGTCTACCATTCCCAAAGTTTGCAACCGTTCTTCTCCCGATGTATTCCCTTCACTCCGATCAAGGCGTTCAAGCCTTTCGGGATCGACAAAAACATATTGAGCCGCTTCAAAACTCAACTTATGCTCTTGTTTGTTGAGTATGTTTTTGGCTTCGTCCCATTCAACGCCGACCAGATTCATAATCTAAAAGTAACACATATTGTCTTACTTGTAAAGAGGTTTTTCGGTTATCCGGCTTTATACGCCTATCCAGCCATATCGCCGCAATAAGGCATTGTGGCTTTTGCGGTGAAGGGGGGATGGGCGTTATGTGATAATTACCAAAAAATCCCGCTCCCCTAACGCAGAACCCTCACCCTAACATCGCTGATCATTGAGCGTTCAGCGGTTGATTCTCCTGCGTACTCAACGCTTACTTGAGGCGTTGCCGCCCCCTGACCTAGCCGGATGGGAGCGCGATAGAGAACTTGGTTCTCCCAGCGCAGAGTTCCTTCAATAATAAGCGTATAATTCCCTGCCGGAACAGCCGTACCTCGGCTGTCAGTGCCGTCCCATGTGTATGTTACCGCTCCTGTTCTTGGAGTCGCGCTACTTACAGCGTCTACCTGTTCACGGGTTAAATTAGAGAGACCTGATTGTCTTACCCAGATTGGAATGGAAGTGGGTCTTCTGCTCCAGCCGCCATTGGCTGTCCAACGGGTCGCGTAAAGTGTTTTAACGTGCTGTCCCTGAGCGTTCTCAATCCAAACAGCGTACTGATTGCTTGCGGAGCCGCTTTGTCGTGTGAAGGTAAGAGTCAATTCCGCCGCCGCTGTTGATTGCTGAGCCGCTACGCTTGTTAAAACAAGAGTCATTAAAATAGATATTAATAATAACCGTTTCATATAGCCTCCTTTTTTAAATATTATCATATTATTGTAAAAAAAGAAGCCCAGCCGGAAAAATTATTTTATACACACTTTTTAGAAGCATATTGTTATTATAAATCATTCTTTTTATTAATCACCATCATAATCTGTACCAATAATTGCCACAGCTAGAGGCATTAGTGGATACACAGCCCAAAAGAATGGAGATAAACTTATTGAAAAATATATACTGTGTCTATTATTAGAATAATTATAGCCTAATTCGATATTTGAAGATATTATATATAATAGATTTGGAGGAAATGGTATCCTGCCATTTTCTATTTTTCCATATTTTCTTTCAAATTTTAATCCGGCAGAATAGCTAATATTCATATTAAAATTTTGAAAATTATTTAAATTTAATGTCTGTAAAGAAAAAAAAGGTCCTAATGTGGCTAAACCATCTGAATAAATACCCAATTTAAATATTTCATTCAGATTCCATGACAGATATAATTTAAAAAAACTTAATGTATGTTCATTTGAATTGATTGAATATGAATAATTAATTGGAAAAAATCCAATCCCAATGCCAGTTGTAACATTTTCAACATAAAAATTTGCTAAATTTGCATTGAGATCAAAAACAAAGACATTCCTTGTGCTATTAGATATATTAATACCAAAAATTCCTGTATCAATACCAAAAATAAAATCTTTGTTTTCCGCTTCATTATTATCAGGGATTTCTGCAAAACAATAACCGCATATAATTAAAGAAAATAATATAACTGATAATTTCTTCATATGTATATTATACACTATAACTGATATATTATCAATCTTATTCTGGAAATAAGTTGATGTGTTTCGCCTAACTAATTTTACATGTCCCCATAAAAAAAAGAACCCAGCACCTAGATAGGTGCTGGGCGCCTTTCCGAGAGACGTTCTCTGCTTATTGCAGAAGCGAAAGAACCGATTGACCTCTGTTGTTTGCTTGTGCCAGCATAGCGGTGCCTGACTGTGTAAGGATCATGTCTTTGGTGTAGTTTACTGTCTCTTTCGCCATGTTTGTGTCGCGGATGCGGGACTCTGATGCTTGCATGTTTTCTGCTCCCACATCTAAGCCGCGTACTGCGTGTTCAAGGCGGTTCTGGTAGGCGCCGAGATCGGCACGTTGCTTGTTGATGATCTTTAACGCCTTATCGAGAGTTCCAATGGCACGGTTGGCACTGTCCGGGTCGGCCAGTGAAATAAAGGTATCGTCACCAACTTCGCGGATACCAAGACCCTTCGTTGTCATTGTGCCGATATAAACTTGTTCGCGCTGATCCATGTTAGCGCCAATATGCAACCACATTGAAGCGGTTACTATATTTTCGCCGATAGGTCTGCCAAAGCGACCTGTCAATAGATTCATTCCGTTGAACTGGGCGTGTGACGCAATCCTGTCGACTTCGTCGACAAGCTGTGAAACTTCAACTTGGATGTACATTCTATCCTCATCAGAATAGATACCGTTCGCTGCCTGTACTGCCAGTTCACGCAGACGCTGGAGAATGTCCTGGGATTCTTGGAGGTAACCCTCTGTAGTCTGAATGAACGAAATACCGTTCTGGGCGTTTGTAGACGCCTGATTCAAACCGCGAATCTGGGAGCGCAATTTTTCAGAAACTGCTAATCCAGAAGCATCATCACCTGCGCGGTTGATGCGCAGTCCGCTCGACAATTTCTCCATGTCTTTATCCAGGAACACCTGGGTAACTTTGAGGGACCTGTCGGCAAACATTGCACTTAAGTTGTGATTAATAATCATATACTCACTCCTTTGGCTTTTTCGGCGCTAAGTCAACAACAATTTGCAGTGACAATTTTGCGCCGCGGCATCCATGCCGTTAAAAAAACCGCTTTGCGGTTTTTCTTTTCGAGTTTCACCAATGGAGAAACTCTTCTCTTGTTTGCGGATATTCACGTAATACGCAAATATCCATGTGCCATTTGCGCGCTTTCTTCGGAAAATATTTCCTAAAAAACGCTAGAACCCTCGACCCACCGTTCCCGGAAGGGTGAGGATACCCGAATGAATCATGGATGCCCAACGGACATATAAACTCAAGCGGGCGGGAAATATGTCCTAAAGAACTTTAACAAAGCCTAAAGGGAATACTCCCATTTCACTTTTAATATCGGAATTAGAAAAATTAGCTTTAGGGGAAAATGCTATAGAAAGATACAGGATTTCATACTAAAATAACCTCATGGACAATATTTCCTGGTCCCAGGTAGACCTAATTCGAGAGGTTTTTCACTATCAAAGCCGCTTTGAAGGCTCTACTATGGTTTTCAAAATTGATTATCCCGTAACCGAAGACGCAGGTTTTCCCGCTCTGGTCAAAGACCTTGCTCTGCTCGCTAAAACCGGCTTTAAGGTGGTCATTGTTCCGGGGGTCAGGGAAAATATCGACGCTGTACTCAAACAGCATGAAATCGATACAAATGGTTATGTTACCGGCGATTCTCTCATTAACGATATGCCTGTGCGGATTACGACTTCGCAGACAATTTCCTATGTAGAAATGGCGGCTTTTAACGTGGCAAGCAAATTTATGACGTTTTTGTCTGGGAGCAGGGTGGACGCAATAATCGGCAACTTTGTACGGGCAAGAGGGCTGGGGGTCATAAACGGCATAGATACCGAGCATACCGGCGCTGTCGATAAAATTTACGCCGATTCTCTTACAAGGGTGCTGAATTTGGGCATGATTCCCATTCTGCCCTGTATCGGCTGGAGTCCTTCGGGAAAGCCGTACAATGTATCAAGCGATGAAATTGCCCTTGCTGTCTCGGAAGTTCTAGGGGCGGTTAAATTGTTCATAATTTGCGCTCAGGACGGGCAGGAAACGAAAACCCTCAATATACCTGAAACTCTGGAAAAAAGGGCGAATGGGAGTCTTGTACGGCTTACGCCCCAGCAGGCGCAGGCGTTTATTTCTGCCAATAGCGAGCCAAAACAGGGCGAAGATGAGGAAATCAGAAGGCAATATATGCGGAGGTTTAGGCTTGCCTTTGAGGCAAGCAAGGCTGGTGTTCACCGTGTCCATATCGTTGACGGCAGGGAAGGCGGCTCTGTATTGAAAGAGTTGTACTCCAATCTGGGCGTTGGAACGATGATCTATACCGATGAATACGATTCTGTACGGGGCTTACATTCAAGGGATTTGCCCGATATTCTGCGGCTTATGGAACCTTTAATGCAAAGGGGCGTTTTGATACGGCGGAATCCTGAGCAAATTCAGGAGAAAAAGGGTGATTTCTCTGTCCTCGAAATTGACGGCTCAATACGGGCATGCGGCGCTCTGCACGATTTTGGCGAAGCTCAAGGAGAAATTGCCGCTGTAGCGACAGACCCGATGTACACCGACCTTGGGCTAGGCAGGAGGATTGTCGGTTACCTGATCGAAAAGGCTCGCAAGAGCAAAATGCGCCGTGTTTTTGTGCTTACCACCCAATCTCAGGACTGGTTTGAATCGCTTGGTTTTAGGGAAGCGAGTGTGGACAGTCTGCCGGAACAAAAACGCAAGGTTTACGACCGGAGCCGAAAAAGCAAAGTTTTCGCTCTGGATATTTAGATGTCCAGAACCGCTGTTTATCAAGCCTTAGTTTTGCGAAACCGAGCCTCAGGCGAGTCCAACAGCGAGATTACCATGCTCACCTCCGAAGAAGGCATTATAAGGGCTACTGTATTTGGCGGAGCGAAGAGCAAATTGCGCGCCCACTCGGCTCCGTACAATTCAGGGCAGGTTTGGATATACCGTGACCCTGCCAAAGATTACGCGAAAATCAGCGACTTTGATGTTCAGTCATGGAGACCGGGGTTAAGGGAGCTTTACGAGCGAAGCATGACGGCGGGCGCTGTCGCTGAAACGATTTTGTCTTCTCACGGCGGAGGCGGCGAATGGGCTCAGGCTCAAAAACTTGCGCTAGAAACTCTTGATACGCTTGAAAGCGCGAACGAAGAATTATGCCAAAAACTGCTTATTCACTTTTTATGGCGATGGTCTGGATTTTTGGGAATACAGCCACGCCTTGAAAATTGCGCCGCCTGCGACAGAGACGCAAGCGCTGAGCCGCTCTGGTTCAGCGTGCGAGAAGGAGCGGCTTTTTGCGGAGATTGCGCCCATGAACAACAAGGCTTACTTAGGCTTGATTCAGGTTGCCGCCGCTGGCTTGCCTTAAGCGGTCAGCTTGAACCTTCGGCTTTGCATCGTTATTCAATGGACAATAAATCATTCGCCGAAGCGAAATCCCTTGTTACTTCTGTTGTTACGGGAGCGCTTGGGAAACGGCTTGCGGTCTGGGACTGGTAAAAGTCAATCTTTCTTCTATAATATGTAAGAATCATGCTTAAAATTACCGCAGAATGGAAAAATTATCGTGTAAATCGTCCAAATAAAGGCATTATTTCCGAATCGACTGTTTTACGAAAATTCTTTGTGTTTTCTTTTGAAAAAACATAGATTTTTCTTTATAAATGTGATATATTCTACAATAATGAATAAAATACACCTATGAATGACAGATACAAAGAAATCTTAAGCCGCCCGACAGGAAGGGCGGCAACAAAAGGGAGAGTGTTTATGATGTCTAAAGTCGTGTCTATTAGTAAAGGTAACAAGAGTCTAAAAAAGGCTTTGTTACAAGAAAGGCAAACTTTCTTTAGCAAGTTTAGCGGACGAAACAAAATTAAATTTTTAGGGTTTATTGCCATTATCGCAATAATCGCATTTTCAATGACAGCTTGTGATTGGATCGATGACCTGTTTGAAGACATAGGAGCTCCAAGAATAAAAACATCGTCATTGCCGGACGGAACGTATGGAATACAATACAAGCAAACATTATCGGTATCGGGGGCAAAACCCATCACATGGACTCTTGACAGCGGTAGCTTGCCAACAGGCTTAACCCTTTCAACAGGCGGCGTAATTTCAGGAACACCGACAGCGGTGGAAACATTCACTTTCACCATTAAAGCAACCAATGAAGAGGGAGAAGACACAGCGTATTTGTCCATAACAATTGCCGCTCTAAAAATAGACACCACGTCATTGCCAAACGGAACAAAGGATAAGGCATACAGCCCGCAGACACTTAAGGCAACGGGAGCCACGGGCTACACCACCTTCACATGGACTCGTGACAGCGGTAGCTTGCCACCAGGCTTAACCCTTTCGACAGGCGGCGTAATTTCAGGAACGCCTACATCGGCGGGAAAATTCACTTTCACCGTAAAAGCGACCAATACCAAGGGAAGTGCCACAAAGCAGTTGTCCATAACAATTGCCGGACCTGGTCCGAAAATAACCACCGAATCGTTGCCGAAAGCGAAGGCGGGAGAGTCATACAATTACACATTAACGGCGACAGGGGATACACCCATTACATGGAGTATTTCCAAACCTTATGCATGGTCCGACGATTTGCCGGAAGGTTTAACCCTTTCGACAAGCGGCGTAATTTCAGGAACACCGACATCAGAAGGGTCCACATATTTCACGGTAGCAGCTACAGATAGCAAAGGGCAAACTACCGTAAAGTCCCTTTCCATAATAGTTGTAACATGGACAGAAATATTGAACATCCCGTTCGCCGACACCGAATATAGCGTCAGAATCAACGGCTTAGTCTGGGGCAATGACAAGTTCGTCGCCGTGGGAAGTTACGGTCAAATGGTGACATCCCCGAACGGCATAAACTGGACACGGGTGGACCCCAAATTCGGCACCAGTAGCATCTACAAAATAGCCTGGGGCAGTAACAAGTTTATCGCCGTGGGGGCGAGCGGCAAAATGGCGACATCCTCGAACGGCACAAGCTGGACACTCGTAGAGGACCATCCGTTCACCACCTTCTCCATCATAACCTGGGTCAATGACAGGTTTATCGCCACGGGGAACGTCAAACTGGATAACAACGAAACGGGGTACGACAGAATGGCGACATCCACGGACGGCGTAACATGGACACTCGTAAATGTCGAGAACTACACATTCAACAGCATCAAAAGCATAGTCTGGGGCAACAATAAGTTTGTCGCTGTGGGGAGTAGCAACATACTAACATCCACGGACGGCGTAATATGGGCAAAGGTACAGAACCACGGATTAGGAAACCAAATCGAAGACATAGCCTGGGGTGACAACAAGTTTATCGCCATTCTGAGTAGTAGTACTGTTATCGGCTCCTACACGGCGACATCCACGGACGGCGTAACATGGACAAAGGTAGATAGCACAGCAGGCGGCTCCATGTTCTGCGTAACTTATGGCAACAACAAGTTTGTCGCCGGTGGGATTCTGCATATGGAGTATTCTGAGAACGGCACCACAGAGTGGACAGAAGTAAGGTCCAACAATTTCTACGATAACGGGTTGTATAGCATCAATTACATAGTCTGGGGTAACGACAGATTTGTCGCCGCAGGGGGCGATCAAATATGGTATTCGGTCACCAATTGGTAACGCAACGGTAGCAGATACCACCCAGCACCTAAATTCTTAGGTGCTGGGCTTGGGCGACTTCATTGCTCTTTGCTCATTGGCTAATCTCGCCGTGCCCTGTCAGCACACCGCCCCCTTATTGCTCATTGCCTTCTGGGACTGGTAAAAAATCAATCTTTCGGGTAACTTAAATTAGATGAATTGGGTAAAAAAGGACATCCCCCCTGAGCTTGTCAAAGAAATCTCCGCGAAATACGGCTGTGATTTATTAACCGCTTCAATCCTTGTTCGGCGTGGTTTTTGTACAGGTGAGGTAATTCGTTTTTTTCTGGAAGACAACATCACCTCCCTGCGCAATCCCTTTGCTTTGGACGGAATGGAAGACGCGGTGGAGCGTATTTTAGCGGCTAAGGAAGAAGGCGAGAAAGTTCTGGTTTTTGGCGACGGCGATGTAGACGGCATTACAGGGACAGCGCTATTAGCGGGTTACCTTGAAAGTATCGGCATGGATGTTACTTGGCGCATTCCGACGGGCGATGAATCTTACGGGCTTTCGCTTTCGGCGGTTGAAGAATTTGCCGCCAAAGACGGAACTTTGATAATTACCGTAGACTGCGGCATTTCGCGCTTCTCGGAAATTCAAAGAGCAGGGGAACTTTCTGTCGATGTAATTATAACCGATCACCACGAGCCGCAGGAAGAATTGCCGTCCGCTCTTGTTATCATTAATCCAAAGTTGAAAAATTCTGCTTACCCGTTTCGAGACCTTTCAGGATGCGGCGTCGCTTTTAAGCTGGTTTGCGCTCTTCGTTTCGCTCAGAAGAGCGAACTTTACGGTCAGCAGATGTGCCTCTTAAATACAAGACCTGTAAATGACGCATGGGTCGTTGAAATAGCGAAAATGCGAAACCTTCTGGTTGTTGATACGTTAATCGAAACAATTATACCGGGGATGATTTCAATAGGCGAAACTCGCATCCCCACTTTTCTTGAAGGTCAGCATATTTTTTGCTGGGACGCTTCTTTGCATAAACAGACATTTACAAAACTTTTTGGCAACAGTTTCGCGATGGATATGAAAGACATCGCCCCTCAAATTGGAAACGAAATCCCCCAGACTGCGGGACAGAGTCTGCTTAGAATTAAAGAGCTGTCAAAAATAGCGAAATATTCAGACAAGGAATTAACTGAGCTTGATGTTTTTGTCAATCTTTTTACATCTTATGCTCGGCTAAAAGAAAAAAACAACGCCGACAGCGAAGGAGAAAACGCCGATCTTCAACTTGCCGCTCTTGGAACTATCGCCGATATAATGCCGTTGTTAGACGAAAACAGAATAATTGTGCGCAGGGGAATTAAAGCCCTTGAAGAAAAACCAAGACCCGGACTTTTACAGCTCCTTCAAAAAATTGATCTGGCAGGGCGTCACCTAAAAGCAAAAGACATCTCATGGAAACTCTGTCCCGTTATTAACGCCGCGCGGCGTATGGGAAGCGCGCAAACAGCGGCATCTTTATTTTTTGAAAAAGATTTGCTCAAAAGGGAGCGTATTGCCACAGAGATGGCGGCGTTAAACGAAAAGCGCAAGGAACTTGAAGAAGAGTTATGGGCAATGGTTGAGCCGATTGCTTTTAAGAGCCTCGCCGAATACGAGCAAAAACTCGTTCTTGCTTACAATGAAGAAATAAAAAAAGGCGTTACAGGATTATTGGCGCAAAGGGCAGTTCGCTTTTTCAAAGTTCCGGCGATAATACTTTCATTTGACAATAAAATATGGACAGGCTCTATTCGTTCCGCCAGAGGTTATAATGTCTGCGCTATACTGGAACAGTGCGGCGATCTCTTAATTGACTTTGGCGGTCATCAGGCGGCAGGCGGTTTCAGCATGGTAAGTGAAAACCACGAACCTTTTATGGAGCGGATAAAAGAAATATCGTATTCAATGGAATTTGACAAAACCGCCGATGAAGATGGTACAAACTCTGAATACACGGGAGAAGACGGAACTATTCAGATTGATGCGGAACTTCCGCATGATTATCTTTCACCTGATATTCTGCCTAAATTAACAGATTTATTTGAACCTTACGGAAAGAATAACGAACAACTTGTTTTTATGGTAAATAATCTTGCTGTAAGGGAAATTAATTTTATGGGCAAACCGGAAGCGAAGCACTTAAAAATGACGCTTGATGCCGGAAAATACAAATGGCCTGCTATTTTATGGGGTGGCGCGGAACGTGTAACAAATAAGGAATTCGGCGTTAACGACAAAATTGATATTGCTTTCAAGGTTGAACAGGATTATTATAAAGGTAATAAGATACCGCAGTTAATGATTCAGGATTTGAAGAAATCAACAACCTCGCCCTAAAGGGGCGGGGTATTAAACCCCTCAACACGAATCAACAAGGAGTTAAATATGAATCTTATAACTAAAGTTCCTCGTTTTAAAAAGATTCTAACTATCTTCTTCATTTTAACCTTCGCTCTTACGGCGGTTGTTTCCGCTCAAGTTAGATACGTTGTAATTCCCGAATCTCCGCGCCCGGGAGACCCTTTTACAGTCGCCGTAAATGCCGCCGCGACAGAGGCTCAACTAATTGTGAACGGAAGGCAGGTAGCGAAAGCCGCTTGCTTTTATATGCCTGCCGAAGGCGGACAGCCGTCTTTTACAGCGGCGATTCTCGCAATCCCTGATGATATTGCGTATAATACGGCTATCATCAGGATTATCAACCGCAACGTAATTTGTGAAATACCCATTACTTTTACGGCGAGGGAGTTTCGCACTGAAACAATCCGCTTAACCCCTGAACTTACAAATTTGGTATCTGTGCCCGATCCGCAGAAAACCGCAGAGTCACAAAGGCTCTGGGAAATTTTAACAACAATGGGAACTCAGGTTTACCACACGGGAGCATTTCTGCTTCCGATTACTTCTACAAGAAGAACCAGTCAATTTGGAACACGCCGCGTAAATCTATATTCGGACGGAAGAAGGATACCCTCAACTCATGCGGGAGTGGACTTTGGAGCGCCGACAGGAACGGAAGTTACCGCTTGCGGCAGAGGAATGGTTATACTTTCACGAATGAGAATTGTTACAGGCAATACGGTAATAATCGAACACGCCCCCGGAGTTTATTCTATATATTATCACTTGGACAGCGTGATTGCGCAGGAAGGCTCCATTGTTGAAGCCGGCTCGCTGATTGCCTTGTCCGGTTCGACGGGGTTTTCGACAGGACCGCATTTGCACTGGGAAATAAGGGTCAGTACGATAAACACCGATCCCGACGCTTTTACCGGCAGTCCTCTTATTGACAAAGAACTGATAATCAGTAGAATCTATAATTAGACCCCACAGCGGTATGCTGTGGACGAATTGAATGCTTACCTTACAGGAAAGGAGGTGATTTTAATTGGCGCACATTACAGTTGATGACAACGAAATGCTTGAAAAAGCCATCAAGCGGTTTAAGCGTATGGTAGAAAAAGAAGGCATCATCCGCGAATTCAAGAAGCGGGAGTATTATGAAAAACCCTCCACGATCCTGAACAGGAAAAAGAAAGCAAACGCAAGAAAACTTATGAAACGAAACAGAAAAGGTAAAGGGGAATGACGATACCCCTATTCCAAAAAGCCTCTCGGATTTTTAATTTGAGAGGCTTTTTCATTTATATCTCTCTTATCCTTTTTACCGCATGCACGACTATCTCTCCCGCTTCTTTGGGCATGAAAAAGGCTTTAGTTTTTTCAAGCCTTTCGGAAGTCGAGCCTTCGTGGCTCTCATTCGCTGACGGAGTTGATTATTTTCACGGAAAAATCGCCGCCCCTCAATTTGAATTTTACGCCCTGCGAATTGATCTTGTTTCGGCGAACAATCAAATCGTTGTAAAAGACGGAATGGCAGGCGCAGAGCGAAGTCTCAGCACAAAAGTTTCCGGTTTTGTCCGCGATAATAATCTTATCGCCGGAATTAACGCCGTCCCATTTGACGTTGTCTCATCAACAGAAGGACAGCCAATTAAAAACATTGGGATAGTTATCTCAGACGGCGAATTACTTGCGCCTGCCAATCGTCATTATGACGCGCTTGTTTTCTATAATGCGGCTGAGGCGCAGAGGGCGGCAATAGTCAGCCAATCTTCGATCAGCTCAACCGGGAACATAGAAAACGCGGTAGGCGGTTTTTATCATATTCTTGTTGAAGGCAACCCGTCGCAAAGAACGCTCAACGATGAAACGAGACATCCGCGTTCCGCCGCCGGGCTTTCACCAGACAGCAAACACCTTTTTCTGCTTGTGATTGACGGAAGGAGAGCAGGTAGCGTCGGGGCTACAGTGCAGGAAACCGCACTGGTTCTGCGCTCGCTTGGTTCATCCGAGGGAATAAATTTTGACGGCGGCGGTTCAAGCGCGCTTGCCATGAGTTTTCCCGACGGCAGGGTTAGAGTCGTCAACACTCCTATTCATAACGGCATTCCGGGACAGGAGCGCGCGGTAGCCGGTTGTATCGGCGTTAGGTGAAATATATATAAGTATCGGAGGCACAAATTTATGGAATTAAAGGAATATAAATGCCCCAACTGCGGAGGGGCGCTTAAAATTGATACTGATACTCAAAAAATAAAATGTCCTTACTGCGATTCAGAATTTAGATGGCATTCCTCAAATTTATCTAAGGAAAAATCATCAGTCCCGAAAACCAGTGATGATAAATCAGAAAAAACTTTAATCCTATACCCTTATCATTCATTTATTAGTATGTCAAAAAAAGAAGAGCGAGAATGCTGGGTAATAGATCATCCCGATACAGTAATTCCTAAAAGACTTCAACAGGTGGCAAATGATCCTAATGATAATAAGCGAAAACTTCGTTATTGGATAAAAACAATAATATTTACTGCGGTAGCATTTGTTGCACTCATGGTTGTACTCATAGTTTTATTAACACTAGAACAAAACAACATTATTACAAATGAAATAAATACAATTATTTCACAGGTTGTTTTGTTAATCGGCATTATTTGTCTTTCATCTCGTATTATTTATGGACTTTGTAGAGATAAAACGAGACTTGGTTGTTTGGTGAAATTAATAATTATAATTATAGTGTTTTTTGTATTGATGTTTATTGTAGGATTTATTACAGAGATATTAGTGGATATTGGAAAGCTTTAATTCTAAAAAATTACTGAGACCAAAAAATAATAAATCAATGTTAATCCTTCCAAGGAAAAATAAAATTCTTAAAGGTGCGTGTTCCGGTTCTTTCCCTTTCTTCTATTAATAACTCATCCCAAGGGATTTTACGGCGGTTCGCTCCGGGATTGGCTTCAAGCCAGTCGTATTTCAAGAGGCGCAGACGAATCGCTTCGTCAAGGTAGAGCAGAACGCCTACAGGACCCGGAAACATAAAAGCGAAAACGACAGAAATCAACAGGGCGAAAAAGTTGTGTATTATTAAAAAAATCGCCAAGCCGGTATTATCAAGGGATATGATCATGCATTTTTTGAACGCTTTAATGATTTTTGAACCAAGCCTTGCGTAGACGGTAAAATAAAACTGAAATGAAAGCAGAGCGAAAATTGTAACCCAGAAAACAATCGACGCTAAAATTATACCTACAGTAAACGGCTCCATAGTTGCATAAAATGGGATAATGTACGTAATTATCAGGAAAACAAGGAACACAAAAAAACCCATAACAATGCCGGCAGGTAATGCGATCTTTAGAGACCTGAAAAAATCTGCAAAACCGATAGCCCCATAATCGGATATTGGCTTTATCGTAATAGCCGCCGTCGCCAGATATATTGAGCAGATAAATATCCCTAGGGCGCTTAATGCCATTTCCAGAGCGGTAGATTTAATAAAAAGCCCGGCTAATTTAGGAAGGAAAATGGGGATTGCCGCACATATAAAAAAGCCCACATTAAGCACGACAATTCTGAACATATTGTCCCATAGATCATACAGAGTTTTTCTTATAAGAAAGCCAATCATGGGGAAATAATATCAAATTACGGCGTAACAGTCCATTGCCCGATTGTTTGATTAATTGTATAATCCCAATATGAAATACCACATTTTTATCGGTTCGACTTTGGACGACCTTAAAAATGAACGAAAAGAAGTCCACCGCGTTATTATGGAATTGGGGCATATTCCGGTTACGGCGGAATACCTTGACAGTTCGGCTAAAAATTATGACCAGCTTCTATCAAAGGTAATAGAAGAGTGCGATTATTTTATTGCTATCGCCGCCCACAAGTACGCCAACGCACAGGAAAAAATCTCCCCCTTGGAACCGGAGTACAATATCGCCCAAAAAAAAGGCGTTGTGGTTATTTCTCTGATCATTGATGAAAAGGCTCGCTGGAAAGCCGCGAAGAAGGAAAAGGAGCCGTCAGTTATTAAAAAACTTGAAGTCTTTAAAAAGAAACTGCAGGGCGGTGTACATGAAACATGGCTAAGCACCTCTGATCTTTGCGTTAAATTTCAAAGCCTTCTTATTCAGCAGATGAACCTTTCTCCTCAGTGCGGCTGGGTAAAAGCGGATCAGGCGATTACCCCTTCTGTAGCCAATGAACTTTCGCGGCTCTCGACAGAGAACGAACAGCTTAAAAGACAGATAAAGGTTGATGACGGCGAGGTTGTTACCAAACTGCGCGATCACATGAAGAACGCGCTTAAGGTTCTCGCGCTGAATAAGGTGATGCTGAGTTTTTATTATACGACAGGCGACAACTGGGAAAACTCCAGACAGTTCCGCTACTTGAGAATTTTCAAATTGCTTGCGCCGGAATTATCTGTCGGAAAAACCACAGCGGAAGTTTCTCGCTTTTTAGGTACTGTTCTTAATCCCGATCCTGACAAATCTGTCCGCAAAGATTATCCCACTCCCTCAAATTCGGTAAAGAAGATCATGGCAGACCTTTCAATGCTAAAACTTGTTAGGTGCATTAATAAGGATGAAGTTTCAGGTGAAGATGAGATTTGGGAGATAACAGAATACGGAAAAGAACTTTTTTCTGTATTTAGAATGAGCCAGCTTGAAAAAGCGTTTATAAAAACTATTTCATAGCCGCAAGAGCAGGAGTAATGATATGATTGTAATGAAATTTGGCGGAAGCTCTGTGGCGAATGCGGAACGTATTCGCCATGTAGGGAGTATTGTAAAAACACAAATACAAAAAAAACCTGTTCTTGTTTTATCTGCCATGGGAGACACAACCGATCATCTTCTGGAAGCGGGAAACCTCGCGTTAAAAGAAGGAAAAGTAGAAACCAAACTTATAGAAAAATTGCATAATGAAACCATTAAAGATTTAAAACTGCCTGTCCAAAGAGAAGTTGCGGAAATCTTTGATGAACTTACACGACTGTTGTCAGGTATTGCTTTAATCAGAGACCTTACTCCGAGGACAAGAGACTTCCTTGTATCTTTTGGGGAGCGGCTCAGTGTTCGGATTACTGCGGCTCACTTAAAATCCGCCGGCATGAACGCAAGGGCGTTTGACGCATGGGAGATGGGATTTCTTTCCGATTCAAATCACGGTCAGGCGGAACTGCAAAAAGAAAGCTGGGATTTAATTCCGGGGAAAATAATACCGCAGATAAAGGGCAATGTACTTCCTGTTGTTACAGGTTTTATAGCGAAAGACGAAAACGGCAGTATTACAACTCTTGGGCGCGGCGGCTCTGATCTTTCAGCGACAATGATCGCGGCGGCTTGCAGAGCGGAAGAAGTTCAGGTGTGGAAAGATGTTGACGGTATTCTTACGGCGGATCCAAGAATGGTAAAAAATGTGCACCCTGTTCAGTATGTTACTTACGACGAGGCGGCGGAGCTTGCCTACTTTGGCGCGCAGGTGCTTCATCCGCGGGCTATGCGTCCGTGCATGAAAACAGGAACGCCGGTACTTGTAAAAAATTCGTACAATATAGAAGCGCCGGGTACAAGAATAGAGCAGGCGCTGACATCGGCAAAGAAAAGTCCGCCGGTACGCGCCATCACTTCAAAAAAGAATGTAACGTTAGTAGACATAGTTTCTACAAGAATGTTAGGTCAGTACGGATTTCTCGCGGAAGTTTTTTCGACTTTCGCTAAGCATAGTATTTCTATTGACATGGTTGCCACAAGCGAAGTGTCGGTTTCTCTTACTCTTGAAACAGCGTACGATCTAGCCGAAGTGAAAAAAAGTTTGAGCAAAATCGCCAACGTAGAAGTAAAAACAGGAAGGGCGATTGTTTCGATCATCGGCAATGTAAAGCGCTCGTCTGAAATACTGGCAAGGACTTTTAGAATCTGCCAATTAATCGGCGTGCCTGTGCAGATGATTTCTCAGGGGGCGAGCAAGGTAAACATCGGTTTTATTGTCGCCGACACGGAGACAGAAGAAGTTGTCAAGGCGCTTCACTTGGAATTTTTTGAAGGAGCGGACTAATGAAATTAGCGATTATCGGTTACGGGAAAATGGGAAAAATGATAGAACAGATCGCCAATGCTCAGGGACACACTGTCTCTGCCATTGTTGATCCGTTCGCAAAGGACGCTCTCTCTAAAGTGCAAATATCAAAAACAATCGCTGATCTCAACTTTGACTCTATCGACGCCGCGATTGAGTTTACCCAGCCTGACACGGCAGTCCAAAACATGATTACTCTGGCGGAAAGAAAAATCCCTACAGTAACGGGAACGACAGGCTGGCACGAACGCATGGGCGAAGTAAGCAAAGCAGTCGAGAAAGAAAAAAGCGCCCTTCTTTGGGCATCGAATTTTTCAATCGGGGTGAATATGTTTTACCGTATCGCGTGGTATGCGGCGGAGCTTGCGAATAATTTTGATGAATACGATGCCGGCGGCTTTGAGGCTCACCACAATAAAAAAATGGACAGCCCTTCGGGAACCGCGAAAGTTCTGGCGGAGGGCGTACTTTCAAGGCTTGACCGCAAAAAGAAAATTGTCTGGGAGACAATGAACCGCAAGCCGCAGGTGGACGAGCTTCACTTTCCAAGTCTGCGTATGGGCAGTGTTCCCGGCACTCACAGCTTGTTTTTTGACTGTCCTGCAGATACAATTGAAATTACCCACACCGCCCGAAGCCGTGAAGGTTTTGCGACAGGCGCAGTCCTTGCGGCAAAGTGGCTTACGGCAAAAGAGCGGCATGGTATTTTTACGATTGATGAAATGTTAAAAGATATTTTTAGAGATTAAGAGGAGAATATATGACAAAGTTTCGAGGCGCGTTTACCGCGCTTGTTACGCCAATGAAAGAGTCAGGGGAAGTTGACTATGACGGTTTCAAAAGACTTATTGAGTTTCAAATGGCAGAAGGGATAGACGGCATTGTTCCTCTGGGAACCACCGGTGAAAACCCGACTCTTGATGAAAATGAAGAAGAAAAATTGATAGGAATCGCCGTAAAAGAAGCGGGTGGAAAAATCCCTGTAATAGTCGGCGCCGGTTCCAACGACACAAAACACATGCTCTTCTTTGTTGAGCGCGCTAAAAAATTGGGCGCAGACGCGGCTCTTGTCGTAACGCCTTACTACAACAGACCCAACGATGACGGTCTCCTTCGCCACTTTGAAGCCGCCGCGAAAGTCGGCATTCCAATAATTGTTTACAATATCGCATCACGTACAGGCAGAAACATTCAAACCTCTTTAATGAAAGAAATCGCCCGTATTCCCGGCATTGCCGGTGTTAAAGAGTCCTCAGGTGACATTAACCAGATGGGCGATGTTATCAGGGAAATCGCTATTCCGCAAAAAGCCTCAGGCGGGCATTTCAGTGTTCTTTCCGGCGATGATGCTTTTATTCTTCCGTTATCTGCAATGGGCGGTGACGGAGTAATCTCTACTATTTCAAATCTTCTGCCGGCAAAAGTAAAAGCCCTTACAAAAGCCGCTCTTGAAGGCAAGTATGAAGAAGCCCGCTCTATCCACTACGAGCTGATTCCGTTTATAAAAGCCGCTTTTATAGAAACAAACCCCGTTCCAATCAAACAAGCCCTCACGTGGGCAGGTTATCCCGCAGGTCCAGCGCGTCTGCCAATGGGCAAACTCGCTCCTGCCAGCGAAGCAGTTTTAAGAAAAGCGATGGTAGATTTGGGACTAATTAAGTAGAAGCGTATTTTCTGCTATACCCGATTGACATTCAATTTTTTACTTTCTCTGCACATTCGTTAGATGCTGGTTTGGCTCTTTCCATATAACAATTTTTCTATAGCATCTTTATTCGTGGCGAGGGTTTAATACCCCACCCTTAGGGCGCTTAAATAAGGTAAGTGCAAGCCGCCATAGGCGGCGTCGTAAAACCGTTTTCCTTATACTCGCCGACCGAAGGGAGGCATTAAACCCCGAATACAAATACCTTATGAGAACAACATACTCGTCCCTTTAGGGCGAGGTTGTTGATTCCAGACCCAAATTAATAAATTGTTCTTCATTTATGAAATCACTTATTAAAAAATATCCTCTTTGAGTAAAAGTATTAAAATGATTAAACCCTAAAAACCAATAAATTGGATCATTTAATTTATATTCACTATCAAAATATTGTCTTTGTATTCGTTGAATATAAAAGACTAATCGTGTTTCTCTTTGCCAGTCAACATTAGAAACAAAAACATATTCAACCTTATAACCAAATTGTGAAGAAATATTTGGATTAAAACCAAGTGAGCGAAGAGTATCTTTAATATTATCAATATCCGTATCGTCAAGTTCCCTCGGAAATTCGTGTAAAATTGCATGAACACGAAGGAATGTTCTTCCAAAAAAGCTCATTCCGGGATCATTATTTCCAGTTGATTCAAATATTTTAATAAAATCTGCATATTCTATAGGAGAATATGCAGAAAAGTTTACCTGAGATTGTGCTATTGCACAAATGGTACAAAATATTGAGACAAGAAATATCGTTTTCTTCATAATAAACCCTCCTTAACCAATAATTGTATATATTTTATCATAATAATTTTTCGACAAGAAATACAAAAACAATCCCGCATTAGCGATTATACCTATAATTCTAACCATAATTTAGTCCTATGATAACTTTATATTATTTTTTGTCAATATCAATCATATTTTTAGGAAATTTAGCAAAACTTACGTTTACAATCCTATTATATGCAGTGTGCCCCTATCTCAATAATACATTATAATACAATGCGTTTAACATAATATTATAGGCAGAAATGTTAGTTATATAGATCAGCTTGTAGTGCTGATAAAAAGAGAAACTCATTACCACTCGAGAATTATTTTTTAATGTTCCCTATTGTCAAATGATACGAAAAATATATCTATTTTTATAGTACTAATATATCACAAATGTCTCTTGATCCTGATTACAAATAGCCTCCATATATTTCCTATTTGAATTTCCTCCTATTACATTAATTGTTGCCCCCTTTTGTAAATTTATTCTTTGTATTCCTCCTTCCAAAATACGAGCCAATTCAGCGCTACGGGTCAATTCAACATCATCCCGTTTTCTCATGGCAAATACTATTACTGTTTCTCTTGTTCTATTTTCAACATATATTATTACATTCCCCCTAATATCATTATCTCTATTTGAGTCTCTAGCATATCGAGAAACTTCTAAAAACTCTAAGCATGAAGAAACTGTTATTAATACAAGAAAATTTAATAATAGCAACTTTTTCATACAGTATACGTTCCTTTAAAAAGTACCAATATTCAATTATTTATTCAATTTTCGTATTTTGTCAAGTATTTTTTATAAATATTTTTGGGCACATTTCGCCTAATTAATATTACACGCCATCTTACTTTCCCATTCTAACCTTTTCGATCATCTTGCCGAAACGCTCTTTATTATAAATTACCGGTACAGGATAAAGCGGATTACATTAGGTTTTGAATTAACTATATTATCTCCTTAATATCAATTTTAAACTTATATTTACATTTGTCAACCATCATAATTAACTATTTTAAGGTTCAATATATTCAAACACAAATTTCGCCTAACTACGTGTAATCCACCACATCTACAATAGCGGACAAAAACGCGAGTTCTTCCTTGTTTCCTTTTACAGATTGAGAAGCGGCTACAATGCGAACCCATTTTTCTATGTAGTTTCTTGGCGTGCAGGTTTCTTCGCAGAATTTATTCATATAGTATTCACCAAAATCTTTTTGATCGGCAAGGAGATATAAAAGATATGTTCTTGCTACATCAGCTGAAGCGTTGCCAAGAGTTACATGCGACCAGTCGATAATATAGGGAACGTTTTGCGGCGTTATGATGATATTACTGGGGCGAAAATCACCGTGACAAAGTTTATTGTGACGCGGCATTCCATCAAGATGCGCTTGCAATTCATATTTTATGGTCGCGTCAAAATTAGTCAGCGATATTTTGCGAAGCATTTTATCATGGAGTTTATTGGGGAGTTGCGGGCATTTTTGTATGTGCGTCTTGATTTGTAAATCAACCATTAAATCAATGTAGTCCAGAGTTTTTTCAGGGTTTTCGTTTGTAAGTTCCGTAAGTGTTTTGCCCTCGATATATTCCGCAATGATCGCCCAACAGCCGTCAATCATCGTAACTTCAAGGATTTTGGGTATATTTAACTCTGTTTCTTCAACTTTTGCCTGATTTAACGCTTCGCTTAAGACATCGGCTTTTGAAAAATCCTTGTTAAAAACTTTTATGCGCCGCTCTCCGTCACGGTAAATTGTTTTGTTTTCTCTTTTGGCAATAACTTTATCTAAATTCATTTTACCGCTCCTTACTTTCCGTAATAGGCATTTAGATAAAGTTTCTTTATCTCTTCCATAAGCGGATAACGGGAATTGGCTCCTGTACATTGATCGTCAAACGCCTGCTCTGCCATTTCATCCAACCGTTCAAGAAAATCCTTTTCATCAATTCCGTATTCTTTGATTGACTTCTTTATGCCAATTTTTTCTTTTAATTCTTCAATTTTCCCTATCAATTTTTCTGTTTTTTCATCATCGGTTTTTCCGTCAAGACCGAGAAAAGAGGCTATCTCCGCATACCTCTGAGCCGCTTGAGGATATTTATACTGAGAGAAAGCTCCCATTTTTTTTGGATTTTCAACAGCGTTAAATTTAATAACCTCGTTAATTAAAAGAGCGTTTGCCACGCCATGCGGTATATGAAAAAACGCTCCCAACTTATGCGCCATTGAATGACAAACTCCCAAAAACGCATTAGCGAAAGCCATGCCTGCGATAGTAGAAGCATTTGCCATTTTTTCTCTCGCCTCTTCATTACTGCCGTCGTTATACGCAATGGGCAAGTATTTGAAAATGTTTTTAATGGAAGTTAACGCAAGTCCGTCCGTATAATCGGTGGCTAACATTGACGCATAGGCTTCCAATGAATGTGTAAGCGCGTCAATTCCAGAAGCGGCGGTCAGCCCCTTGGGCATATCCATCATAAGATCAATATCGATAATCGCTATATCCGGCAGGAGTTCATAATCGGCAATCGGATATTTAATACCTGAATTTTCATCGGTGATGACAGCAAAGGGAGTTACTTCACTGCCGGTTCCCGCAGAAGTTGGAATGGCGATAAAATTCGCCTTAACGCCCATTTTCGGGAAAGTATAAATTCTTTTACGAATATCCATAAAGCGCATTGCCATATCAAGAAAATCAACATCGGGATGTTCATAAAGGAGCCACATGATTTTCCCCGCATCCATAGCTGAGCCGCCGCCCAAAGCGATAATACAATCAGGCTCGAATTGCCGCATTGCCTTCGCGCCCTCCTGCGCCGAGCCAAGTGTCGGATCGGGGAGCACATTGAAAAACGTAAAGTGGCGGATTCCCATTTCATCAAGTTTATCGGAAACAGGTTTAGTATAATTATTTTTATATAAAAATTCATCGGTAACAATAAAAACTTTTTTCTTGTTATCCTCTTTTAATTCGCCTAACGCAACTTTAAGCGAACCTTTCTTAAAATAAATCTTTTCAGGAGTCCTGAACCACAGCATATTTTCTCTCCTCTCGGCGATGGTTTTTATATTCAAAAGATGTTTAACGCCGACATTTTCTGATACAGAGTTTCCGCCCCACGAACCACAGCCAAGCGTTAAAGACGGCGCAAGTTTAAAGTTATATAAATCACCGATACCGCCGTGCGCCGAAGGCGTGTTTACCACAATACGGCAGGTCTTCATTGCGTTTTCAAACTTTGATAGCTCTTCTTTTTCGTTTGTATTGATATAAATAGAAGCAGTATGCCCGTAACCGCCGTCTTTAATGAGCCGGTCGGCTTTTTCAACGGCTTCGTCAAAAGTTTTATATTTGTACATTGCCAAAACAGGAGAAAGTTTTTCGTGAGCAAATTCTTCCGTTAATTCAACGCTTTCAACTTCTCCAATCAAAATTTTTGTATCTACAGGCACTTTAACTCCGGCTAGCGATGCTATTGTTTCGGCAGTCTGCCCCACTATTTTTGCGTTTAACGCACCATTTATGATTATCGTTTTTCTTATTTTTGTGGTTTCGTCAGGACTTAAAATATAACAGCCCCTGCGCACAAATTCTTTTTTTACAGCTTCATAAATACTGTCATCGACAATAACCGATTGCTCGGAAGCGCAAATCATACCATTGTCAAATGTTTTTGAAACAATAATTGAATTGACTGCTGTCTCAAGGCAAGCCGATTTATGTATAACAGCCGGAACATTTCCGGCTCCCACGCCAACAGCAGGTTTCCCTGACGAATACGCTGACCTTACCATGCCGGGACCGCCTGTCGCCAAAATTATATCGGCATTTTGCATAACTCCGGTTGTAAGTTCAAGCGAAGGGGTATCGATACAAGCGATAATCCCCTGTGGCGCTCCGGCTTTAACGGCGGCTTCATGGATAATTCTTGCCGCTTCTGAAGTGCTGTTTTTTGCCCGTGGGTGCGGCGAAAAAATTATTCCGTTCCTTGTTTTTAAGGCAATGAGCGCTTTGAAAATTGTGGTCGAAGTAGGGTTTGTAGTTGGAATAACAGCCGCAATCAGTCCTACAGGCTCGGCGATTTTTCGAATGCCAAACTGCGTGTCTTCTTCGATGACTCCGCATGTTTTTGTATCTTTATATTGATGATAAATATACTCCGAGGCATAGTGGTTTTTTATAACTTTATCTTCTATAATGCCCATGCCTGTTTCTTTTACTGCCATTTTGGCAAGGGGGATTCTTTGTTTATTTGCGGCTAATGCGGCGGCTCTAAAAATTTCATTTACTTTTTCCTGCGGAAAAGAGGCGAAAATTTTCTGCGCTTTACGGACTTCCGCCATTGCAGAAATCAGGTCATCGACAGTTTCTATGGGCGCTGTTTTTTTTATCGAATTATCCATTTACAAAAGTATCGCATATTTCCGGTTTTTCGTCAAGCGAGTTATTATTGAAATACCGTTTCCTCTCCGCGCCTGCTTAAAACATCAAGCGAATATAAATCGAGATACAGATACTGATAATTGCCACCTTCTGAATACAATTTAAGCACGCCTGTCGCTGAAACCCATGACTCGGCGGTAGGATAAGACTGCGTTTTATTTTCGTCCCATCTCACCTCAAAACCGGCATTTCCGTCAGTACCGCAACAACCCGGACCATAACGGAGAACAAAACGGTAGGGCTCTTCATCGTCATAGTATTGTTCGCTCTTGAAAATCCCTTCTAGTTTGATTGTTTTTCCCAAATAGTCCTCGGCATTCAGATAGACATCGTTGACTTGGGCAATAAACATTTTTTCAGTTATTACAACAGTATCATTATCAGACGCCTTGATTTCCTTTGTCTTGGTACAACTAACGGCGAAGAATAACGCAGTTATAACTAACATGAATAGAGCGCAAACAAAACGGTTTCTTGAGTGTTTGTTATTATTCATGACTCCTCCTGTATTTATTGATTATAGTTGAGTTACGTAAATTTTCAATAAGCCAAAACAGCGCAAAAACGATTATGTTTATTAAAACAACGCTTGCGCCGGCCGGCGTGGCATATATGTATGAAATAACTATCCCGATAAAAAAGCACAGTATGGAAATAACGGCGGAACAAAAAGTAACACTCTTGAATTTCTTGAAAAGGCGCATGGAACTAAGGGCAGGAAAAATAATCAGGCTTGAGATGAGCAAGGCCCCCATTATCCGCATCCCCAGCACAATAGTAAGGGCGGTTAACAGGGCAATGAGCATATTATACAGGCCGGTTTTTATTCCCGCCGCTTTTGC
Source organism: Treponema sp. (assembly GCA_031254315.1). Taxonomy (GTDB): domain Bacteria; phylum Spirochaetota; class Spirochaetia; order Treponematales; family Breznakiellaceae; genus WQXQ01. The sequence goes on along the minus strand of JAIRUQ010000095.1, from coordinate 846 downwards.
AAAAGTTTCATCAAAAGTAATAAGAAATAATTTATGGTAAAAAAGAATAAATAGAACCAGCACGATAACTGAAAGGGCGATGCTCAAATACACGTCCGCTTTTGCCATCGCAAGTATGCTGCCAAAAAGGTAGTTGCACACATCGGTGTTCATGCCCGTTGTCTGAGAAATGATGATAACGCCTACGGCAAGCGAGCCGGTTGAGATGAGGGCGACGGCGGCATCCCCTTTGATTTTGCTGTTTTCGCTGAGGCGCAGAAGTAAAAACGCGGCGGCGATTACCACCGGAATGGCGACGCTTAAGGGGGCGGCGTTAAGCGCGGTGGCAAGGGCTAAAGAACCAAAGCCTACATGGGAGAGCCCGTCTCCAATCATGGAGTAGCGTTTTAACACAAGGCTTACGCCAAGCAACGCGGCGCAGATCGAAACCAGTGCGCCGACAACAAAGGCCCTGATCAGGAATGTATAGCTAAACATTGAAATAATGACATCAAACATTTTTATTACCCCCGTTTTTCCAAAAATCTCTGCCGATTTCCGACTGACGGTAGTCTGCTATACTGCCGAAAAAAAGCTGCTGTGAGTGCAAGTGCAGTACCTTGGTGGCGCAGTTGGCGGCTTCAATTTCGTGGGAAACCATAATAATTGTCATGCCTGTTTCCCGGTTTATTTTTTCAAGCAGGCGGTACAGTTCAGCGCTTATCAGGGGATCAAGTCCGGCAAAGGGTTCGTCCAGCACGAGGAGTTTTTCGGCGGCGCACAGGGAACGCGCCAGCAGAACACGCCGTTGTTGCCCGCCGGAAAGTTCCCGGAAACAGTGGCGTTTCAAATGTTCAATGCCGAGCA
>JAIRUQ010000042.1 GCA_031254315.1 Treponema sp. | reverse complement strand
CCGCAAATTAAAATATTTTTGTATAATGGCGGGAGTAATGTCAAACACAGCATATTTGGTTTTGGAAAACGGCATAACATTTGAAGGCAAGTATTTTGGGAAGCAGGGAGAGATCACCGGGGAAATTGTCTTTACGACAGGAATGACCGGTTATCTTGAAACGCTGACAGACCCAAGTTATTACGGTCAAATTGTCCTGCAAACATTTCCGCTGATTGGCAACTACGGCATCATTCCGGCGGATTTTGAGAGCGCCGCCGTCTGCGCGTGCGCTTATATCGTCAAGCATCCGTGTCAAAACCCGTCAAACTTCCGAAGTGAAGGCAGTCTTGACGCGTTTTTGAAAGAGCGCGGCGTGATAGGGATTTACGGTATTGATACAAGAGCGCTTACAAAAATCATCCGCGAAAACGGTGTGATGAACGGCAAAATCACAGGTGTTAAACCAACAGGAAAAATTCCCAATGATATTAAATCATACAAAATAGAAAATTCGGTTCCAAGTGTTTCCGCCGGTGAGAAAAAATTTTATAAATCAGAAAATTCGAAATACACTGTCGCACTTTATGATTTTGGTAGTAAGGAAAATATACGGCGAGAACTTAACAGACTTGGCTGTGATGTATGGAAGTTTCCGTGTAACAGTACGCCTGAGGAAATACTCAAAATTTATCCTGACGGAATTATGTTGTCTAACGGTCCCGGCGACCCTGCGGATAATACGGAGATAATCAAAAATTTAAAATCTCTTTTGAAATCGGGCGTGCCAATTTTCGGTATTTGCCTTGGGCATCAGCTTATGGCGCTGGCAAGCGGTTTTAGCACAAACAAATTGAAATACGGACACAGGGGCGCGAACCAGCCGGTCAAGGATTTGCATAGCGGAAAAGTTTACATCACAAGCCAAAATCACGGTTATGCTGTGGTGTCCAAAACCATTGACGCGCGTGTCGCCGACGAATGGTTTATCAACGTGAATGATGGAACATGTGAAGGGATAACGTATAAAAACGCTCCTGCGTTCTCTGTCCAGTTTCACCCTGAAGCCTGCGGCGGTCCGCACGATACCAATTTCCTTTTTGATAAGTTTATACAAAGCATGGAGGCGAAAAACAATGCCTCTAAATAAAGACATCAAAAAAGCGATGGTCCTAGGTTCTGGTCCTATCGTTATCGGACAGGCGGCGGAGTTTGATTACGCCGGCACTCAGGCTTGCAGGATGCTGCGCGAGGACGGGATTGAAATTGTGCTTGTCAATTCCAATCCTGCGACAATCATGACCGATAAAAATATCGCGGACAAAATATATATCGAACCGCTGACGCTTACCACCGTGAAACGAATAATAGAAAAAGAACGCCCCGACAGCATTTTGTCGGGACTTGGCGGACAAACAGGACTTACTCTGTGCATGCAGTTGGCGCGAGATGGTTTCCTTGAAAAGATGAATGTGCGTCTGCTTGGCTCATCGCCTGAGACAATCGACAAAGCAGAAGACAGGCTAATCTTCAAAGAGACGATGCAACAAATCGGTCAGCCTGTAATACCTTCGGTTGTTGCAACCGAGATAGAGACGGCGGTCGCTTTCGCTAAGGGAGAGGGCTATCCGGTAATTGTGCGCCCTGCTTTTACGCTGGGAGGTACAGGCGGCGGTATCGCAAGCGATGAAAGCAAACTCCGTGAGATCGCCACGAACGGGCTTTCACTCTCGCCCATTCATCAGGTACTCATAGAAAAATCTGTGGCGGGGTGGAAAGAAATTGAGTTTGAGGTAATGCGTGATCGCATAGGCAACGTAATTACCGTATGTTCTATGGAAAACTTTGATCCTGTCGGCGTACACACGGGCGACAGCATTGTCATCGCTCCTGCCGTCACGCTCGCCGATAAAGAATACCAGATGTTGCGCACAGCGGCGTTAGACATCATAAAGGCGCTCGGCGTAGAGGGCGGTTGTAATGTTCAGTTCGCTCTTCACCCTGACAGCTTTGAATACGCGGTAATTGAAGTCAATCCTCGTGTCTCACGTTCATCGGCTCTTGCGAGCAAGGCTACGGGTTACCCAATCGCAAAGGTAGCGACAAAAATTGCCATTGGGTACACTTTGGATGAAATTATCAACGCTGTTACAGGTACAACCTACGCGGCATTTGAACCAACTCTCGATTATGTCGCTGTCAAATTCCCAAAATGGCCATTTGACAAATTTGTGTACGCGCAAAAAGAGCTGGGCACTCAGATGAAAGCGACAGGCGAAGTCATGGCAATAGCCGACACATTTGAAGAGGCGCTACTGAAAGCCGTCCGTGGCGCGGAAATCGGTCTTTCAACTCTTAGTCTCCCTCGCTTGGCAAAAAAACCGGACGCCGAAATCCGCGAACTTCTTAAAACCGTAACAGACGAACGTGTCTTTGTTCTATACGAAGCAATCAAACGTAAAATTAGCATTGATGAATTATATCAAACTACAAAAGTTGATCGCTGGTTCTTACACGGTCTAGCTAACATTGCCAATCGCTCATCGCTCACTGCTAATTGCTCATTGATCTACAAGATGGTTGACACCTGCGGCGGCGAGTTTGCGGCGAAGACTCCCTACTTCTACTCAATACAAAACGGCACAGAAAACGAAGCGTTGCCGTTCATTAAGAAAAGCGACAAGCAAAGAATTATCGTGCTGGGAAGCGGACCAATACGAATCGGGCAGGGCATCGAATTTGATTACGCCTGCGTACACTGCGTTTGGACACTGAAGAAACTTGGCTATGAAGTCATTGTCATCAACAACAACCCCGAAACGGTCTCCACCGACTTCGACACCGCCGACAGGCTTTACTTTGAGCCGCTGTGCATTGACGATGTGATGAGCATAATCAATATTGAAAAACCAATCGGCGTTATCGTCGCTTTTGGCGGCGGCACTGCTATCAAGCTGACAAAAAAACTGCACGACTGCGGCGTTAAAATAATCGGGACATCTGCGGACAGCATCGACATTTGCGAGGACAGAGAGCGTTTCGATGTTCTCTTGGAGCGGCTTAAAATCAAACGCCCAAAAGGACTTGGAGTATTGACGGAAGCGGAAGCGTTGTCGGCGGCGGAAGAATTGGGCTATCCTGTGTTGATGCGCCCCTCTTATGTGCTTGGCGGTCAGAACATGATCATCGCATTCTCGCGCGAAGACATCATTGAGTACATGGAAATAATTTTGCGCTCAGAGTTATCCGGTCCTGTGCTTATTGATAAATATTTAAGCGGACGCGAAATAGAAGTGGACGCTATTTGCGACGGCGTTGACGTGTTAATACCCGGTATAATGGAACACATTGAGCGCACAGGCGTTCACTCAGGGGACAGCATTGCCGTTTATCCTGCAATAAACATAGACGACGCGCTGGCGGAAAAAATTTTTGAAGTTACACAAAAGCTCTGCATGGAACTCCATGTGAAGGGGCTTGTCAACATACAATATGTTTTCTACGAAAACGATATCTATGTTATCGAAGTAAATCCGCGCGCGTCACGCACCGTTCCCTATCTGAGCAAAGTTGTCGGTATTCAAATGTGCGAAGTCGCAACGAATGTGAGTGTAGGAAAAACATTGAAGGAACTTGGCTACCCATCCGGTATTGCAAAAACTCCTCCGTATATCGCCGTCAAAGTTCCGGTGTTCTCATTTGAAAAACTTGCCGGCGTAGACACACAGTTGGGTCCCGAAATGAAATCAACGGGCGAAGTGCTTGGTATTGGAAAAAATATCGAGGAAGCTCTTTACAAGGGACTTGTCGCCGCAGGTTATAAGATGTCGGGCAGGTCGGGGCAAAAGCAAAGCGGCGTGTTCATTACCGTCTGCGACAACGATAAGGCGGAGATGATAGGCGTTGCCGAAAAGTTTAGGGAGCTTGGCTTTGCGCTCTACGCGACAAAAGGCGGAGCGCGGCTTTTGGAAGGAAAAGGTTTTGAAGTAACGGCGGTCAACAAAATCCGTGACAGCGATGACAACAACAGCGCGGCTTTGCTTGGTAGCGGAAAAATTAACTATATCATTTCCACTTCGGAGAAGGGCAGAGACCCAGCGAAAGACGGCATGATGATTCGCAGGAAAGCGTGCACTCTCGGCATTCCATGCCTCACTTCCATAGATACGGCGAACGCGCTGGCGGACAGTTTGCTTTCCGGGTACAGCGAGATAAACACCGAGCTTGTCGATATAAATCAAATGCGTTCTGAGCGCATGAAACTCAATTTTACAAAAATGCAAACTTGCGGCAACGACTATATTTACATCAACTGTTTTGATGTCGAGATCAACTCGCCTGAATCATTATCAGTTCTCCTTGCCGACAGAAATTACGGTATAGGTGGCGACGGCATTGTCCTGATCATGCGCTCCAAAGTTGCCGACGCTCAAATGAGAATGTTTAATCTTGACGGAAGTGAAGGCAAAATGGCAGGGAACTCAATTCGATGTGTCGCTAAATATTTATACGATAACTGTATTGTTAAAAATCTGCAAATGCACATTGAAACGCCAAGCGGAATAAAAAAGCTCGACTTAAACACACAATACGGACTTGTCTCGTCCGTAAAGGTTGACATGGGGCATGCGGAACTTTCGCCGCTCAAGATACCCGTCAATATTGAAGGCGACAGCGTTGTCGCAAAAATGGTAAACATAGACGGCACGGAGCGGAAGATCACTTGCGTTTCAATGGGCAATCCTCATGCGGTGGTGTTCTGCGAGCATGTTGATAATTTTGATGTTCCAAAAATTGGACCGCAGTTTGAAAAAGACGCACTGTTTCCCGACCGAATAAACACTGAGTTTGTCGAAGTCATGGGTAGAAACCATTTGAAGGTGCGTGTGTGGGAACGTGGCATTGGCGAGACGCTTGCCTGCGGAACAGGCGCATGCGCGTCTGCGGTCGCCGCCGTTTTGAACGGACACTGCGATAAGGGAGCGGACATAAAAGTACAGCTTCCCGGCGGCATCCTTATCATCAATTATAACGGTGAAACTGTTTTGATGACAGGAGATTGTAAAAAAGTTTATGACGGGACGGTGGAAGTATGAGCGAACTTGTATTGGTACTCGACTTTGGCGGACAATACAAAGAGCTGATTGCAAGATCGGTCAGAGGACTTTCAGTTTATTCAGAAATCAGGATGGGAAATATGTCCGCCGATGAAGTACAGCGTCTGTCCCCAATTGGCATAATTTTGACGGGCGGACCTAACAGCGTATATCTTCCCGATTCGCCCATGTGCGATAAAAAAATTTTTTCATTGGGAATACCGGTACTCGGTATTTGTTACGGTATGCAGATGATGTGCCACATGTTAGGCGGAGCGGTAAAGCGCAGTGAACACGGCGAGTACGGAACGGTCAACTCAACACTAAAAGCGTCGGCTTTGTTTAAGGATGTCCCAAAGAAGAACGCTGTTTTAATGAGCCACAGTGATCAGGTAAGCAAACTGCCGAAAGGCTTTGTATCAATAGCCAAAACCGCTGACTGTGAAAACGCCGCCTGCGAGAACGTCAGCGCCAAACTCTACGGCGTACAATTTCATCCCGAAACAGGGCACACCGCAAACGGACGCGAAATAATGCGAAACTTTTTATACCGTGTCTGCGGCGCGTCCGGCGATTACAAGTTAGACGATTATATCGACAGACAGGTTAAAAGCATACGGGAAAAAGTAAAAGAAGAGAAAGTCCTGCTCGCCCTCTCAGGCGGCGTTGACTCGTCCGTTTGCGCGGCATTGTTGTCAAAGGCGATACCCGGTCAGCTTACATGCATTTTTGTAGATCACGGCTTCATGCGCCAAAACGAAGGTGATGAAATAGAAAGCGCATTCTCAAAACGCAATCTTCGCTTTGTCCGCGTGAACGCAAAAGAGCGTTTTCTCTCAAAAATGAAAGGCGTGAGCGACCCTGAGCAAAAAAGAAAAATCATTGGTGCGGAATTTATCCGTGTGTTTGAGGAAGAATCCACGAAGATTAAAAACGTTCCGTTTTTGGCGCAGGGGACAATTTACCCCGACATTGTCGAGTCAGGCGGTAAGCACGGCGCGACAATCAAGAGCCATCACAACGTAGGCGGACTCCCCGACAATCTTAAGTTTACCGCAGTTATAGAGCCGCTGTCGGGGCTGTTTAAAGACGAGGTACGCATCCTTGGCAAAAAACTTGGGCTCCCCCAATCGCTTGTAAACCGCCAGCCGTTCCCCGGTCCCGGACTTGCCATTCGCGTCATGGGTGAGGTTACGGAAGAGAAACTCGCTGTTTTGCGCGGAGCGGACGCTATTCTTCGAGAAGAGCTGGACGCCATGAAGCGCAGACCCGATCAGTATTTTGCCGTCCTTACCGATACACGAACCGTTGGCGTAAAAGGCGATGACAGAACATACGACCCTGTTGTTGCCATACGAGCCGTCTTGACCGGCGACTTTATGACCTGCGATTACGCTCCCTTGCCTCACAAAATTTTAGGTCGCATATCGTCGCGGATAACGAGCGAGATAAAGTCCGTAAGCCGTGTTGTTTATGATATTACGTCGAAGCCTCCCGCAACGGTGGAGTGGGAGTGACGCAAAATGGAAAATTATACTAACTGTATTGCGCATAGTACCAGCGAAGGGAATCTTCTCATCGGTGAAAACTACACCGCTTTGTTTGACTGCGGCATGGCGTTTTGCGCGGACAGCACTATTCAAAATGTAAAAAAAGCTCTGAATGGCAGGGGCTTGGATTATCTTTTTATTACGCATACACACTATGATCATATCGGTTCGCTTCCGTTTCTCAGAAAAGAATGGTCAAACCTGCGCCTTGTAACATCGCAAGCCGGGGCGGCTGTTTTGTTAAAAGATACGCCGCGAAGAGTTATTCGTGAATTGTCTACTGTAGTAGCTACGCAAAATAATGTAAAACTTGGGGAAGCGTACAATGACGATGCTTTCCACGCTGATATTACCGTTAAGGACGGTGATGCCATTCCGCTTGGTGGATTTTCGGTACAAACACTGGAAACGCCGGGGCATACCAGGGATTCACTAAGTTTTTTTATTCCCGAACTTGAAATCCTTGTCCTTAATGAAACGCCTGGTTTTTTGCTTGACGGAAGAATATACCCCTGTTATCTGACAAGTTACAACGATGCCATAAAAGCGATTGAAAAATGCCGCAGTCTCCCCTATAAGTTTTTGTCTCTGCCGCACAGGGGAATTGCCGCCGAAGAAGACGCAAAAGGTTTTTTTGACAAAGCGCTTGAGTCCAACATAGTCTGCCGTGATTTTATCTTGAGCGCGGCTGAGAAAAATTCAAATGAGGAGCATCTTCTCGATTTATATACCCAAAGATACGGTAATGATTTGCTTTTCAGTTATCAGCCAAAAGAAGCTTTTATTGTAAATGCCCGTGCGACAATCGCCTGTACCTTGCGTGAGTTTCCTCTTAAAGCCGGTTAAGGAGAATTTATGCCGGAATTTCAAAATTTTGGTTTGATGTTTGTAATAACTGCGATATTTGTGATATCATTTACAATAATCTTCATTATTAACAGAATTGAAGATGTAAAGGCTATAATTTTAATTCCTGTTATTCTCGCAATTAAAATTCATGAAAAAATTGTAGATATCATTTCTTATTTCAGAATGGTAAAGGAAACAGGATGGAAGAAAACAAAAGAGTTCTATAAGAATCAAAGAAAGTATTATAAGGATCAGGAAAAGAGACTAGAGAAATATATTAATCCGGACAAGGCGGAACGAAAAGCCCGCTTAAAAAGATTTTTTGATTGATAAGTTGAGAAATGAAAATATTGTTACGATAATTAAAAAACTCACTGCCCCTGAGATTGCTCTTCAGTTTCCGCAACAACGTATTTGTTCCGCCCTGTGTTTTTTGCCTTGTACATACTTTTGTCCGCGTTTTCGATATACAGCTTTTCACAATTTGCGCTTGCCGGTACGGCGGAATAAACTCCTTGCGAAATTGTAACAATATCGGAAACTTGGCTATGCTCATGCTTTATCGCAAGAGTGTCTACCGCTGTTTTGATTCTGTTTGCGACTATTTCCGCGCCGGGAACGTTTGTGTTGTTCAGTATAACGAGGAATTCTTCTCCTCCGTAACGACAAATTACGTCTGTATGATTACGCAAAATAGAAGCAATCGCCTTGGTAACAGCAACTAAAACCTTATCTCCCTGCTGGTGTCCGTAATTGTCGTTGTAACCTTTAAAATAATCAATGTCAATCATAATGACAGATAACGGTTGTTTTTTCTGGTAATGCTCTTTTACAGTTTGAGACATATATTTTTCCATGAACCTGCGGTTTTTTGTAGATGTCAAAGGGTCTGTCTGAGCCGTTAAAAGCGCTTGTTTTAAGTTTGTAAAATAAAACAGAATATACACGGTTGTCAGGATGATTGACGGCAATAAAAATACAAGCAATAGCAGAAGCCTTACAAAGCTGGCATTTTTTTCATATTCATCTATAAAAATATCAACGCCAAGCATTCCTACAAATGTACCTTCTTCAGTATAAATTGGAGCAAGACCGGTTATTACATATCCGTATTCGTCATCTGACAATTCGTTTGTCGGTACTTTTTCATGAAAGGCAGTTAAATCAGTCGCTCGTAAATAGGAGTATCTTCTTATATCGTCATAAAATGTTTTATCTTCATTCAGAGTCTCTTCTATGGTCTTTCCGGTAACCACACTTACAAGCCAAATAACATTAAGCGGCGTACCTGTTTGCGTCCCGTAAAAATTTTTATATTCTTCCGTAACCTGATACTTTATTTCTTTTTCGTCCAATACGGTCATAATATATACGAATCTTATATCATTATGACCGTATTCAAAATCAAACATATCTGCAAGTCTTATATTAGCCGGGTGTTGAAGAAGTTCCTTAAACTCCAGTTTTTTTAATTCTTCAACTTCTGCGTCTGTTAAAGCAAAATTCTTTGTTGTTAGTATCGCAATATCTTCTGCTTTTGAGGCGATTGCAGAATAATTCTTATTTACCATCCAACTTGCCGCATAATTTATGACAATTATACTGAGACCAATGTATAGTATCATAACTATAACATAAACATATTTTTTCATAGTTGCTCACTTAATTTGTTCGAGAACTGCAAACCTTGATTCTGGTGACTTCTCATTATTAATATAATAAATGCAAAACAAATAATAATCAAGCTCATTATAATAATTATTTTAATAGACTTATAGCTCTTCCAGTGTTGAGAAGTTACTAATACCGCCTTTGTTTACCTCAGTGCCGACGGAAGAAAGACAAGGTTTTTTTATAAATTTAACAATAAATGAAAAAATTGACCCTTTTCCCGGCTCCGACTCAACCCAAATTCTGCCCCCCATCATTTCTACGATTTTTTTTGAGATTGAAAGACCAAGTCCCGTCCCGCTGAATTTGTTCGCCGTGTTGTTTTTCGACTGCTGAAAGGATCGAAAGAGCAGAGATTGCTGTTCATGACTGATACCGGAGCCTGTATCGGTTACGCTGATTCGTATTTCGCAAACATCATCGCGCTTTCCCAAATACTGAGCATCGAGCTTTATTGAACCTTCGTTCCCGGTGAATTTTACTGCATTTCCCAATAAATTGATAATTACCTGAGAAAACCGTTGAGCGTCACCGTACAGTATATTAGGAATATTCCTGTCTATATTCACTTTTATATTAATCTGCTTTTCTTTAGCATGATAATTTATTACATTAACAGATCGTTGAATAGCTCTCTTAAAATAAAAATCTTCGGGGGATAATTCAAACTTGTTTATTTCAATTCTTGAAATGTCTAAAATATCATTTATTACACCTAACAGATGTTGTGAAGTGTCCTCAATTTTTAAAAAGCAATGGTTTTTGCGTTCACTATCGTTAGCCGACACGCCAATAGAAGCCATCCCGACGATTGCGTTCATTGGGTCACGAATATCATGGCTCATGTTGGCAAGAAATTCGCTTTTTGCTTTGTTTGCCTTAATTGCCTGCTCTTTAAGATTTTTCAATTCTGCTATTCTTGCGTTATTATTTTTGAGCTTCGTGGCTACAAAAATAAGAACAATTGAAGGCGCAAACATAAACGCCATGCCAATAAAAAATAGTATAAAAACTATATCACTTATGTAGACTGACATATAAAGTACCTCATTACAACACAAAAAGTTTTAAAACTTTTTGTGTTAACATTTATAATTTTTTTATAATAGGGGCTTTTAAAAATTTTAGTTTTTAAAAGCCCCTTATAGTTGTTCGTCCGGCATCTAAGACTTTAGACACCGGACGAACAAATTTATTAGTTTTAACTAATATTGGAGTTGTTCAGAAACTGAAGTTTCCGAACAACTCTATTATTCCACCTTAAAGCGTGAAACCTCCCTCATTAAAGTTTCAATTCCTTCGCGGTTCTTGCTACTTATTTCATTAACTTGATTGACAGCAATATTTATCTGTTCCGCACCCGTTGCCATTTCGTTCATGCCGGCAGTTATCTCCTGTGTTACCCTCTCAAGGTTGTTGCTCTCCTGCATTACTTCTTTTGCGCCTTGAAGCATTTCGGTGGTACTGCTCGTTACCTGCCGCGTAATTTCATTCACGTTTTCTACACCTTCAAGGGTTTGTTTACTTCCCTCTCCCTGCTCTTCCATCGCGTTACGGATCATCTCCTCTTGCTCCGCTACGGTCTTGACACTGGAATTAATCGCCTCAAATTTGTCCAGTACATTTGCTGTTGATTCCGAGATCTTTTCGATAGCCCCTTTTATTTTTTTCAAAACCGAACCAATTGTCTTTGACTGTTCGCTGGAACTTTCCGCAAGTTTACGAATTTCATCTGCTACTACCGCAAAGCCCTTGCCCGCATCGCCTGCATGGGCGGCTTCGATAGCGGCGTTCATTGAAAGCAGATTTGTCTGGCTTGCTATGTTTTCCATTACCGAGTTAATTTCTAACAGCCCTTCAGAGTCGCGGGCAATTCCTTGTATATCTTCTGCAACCTCATGTAATCCATTGCGTCCAATTTCAGACGAGCCTGTAAGTGCTTTAATATTATTATCGTTTTTAACAAGCGTCTCTGTAACGGAGCGGATATTGGCTACCATTTCTTCAATGGCGGATGATGCCTGAGAAACATTAACGCTTTGTTTTTCTACATGACCGTCAAGTTTTTTAATGTTTCCTACAAGCTGTTCCATTGTTGCGTTAGTTTCGGTAACGCTCGCGCTCTGATTGATAACTCTGCCTTTGATACTTTGAATATTTGCGGTGATTTCGTTTACTGCCGCCGCCGTCTCGTTCATGTTGCTTGCAAGGTCACTGCCAATGCTGGACAGATTTTTCGCTTCGTTTTTTATGATTATTACAAGACCTTTTATTTTCTCAAGGGTCTTGTTGAAATACTGGGCAAGACTGCCGACTTCGTCCTTTGATTTGACATTTATGACTCTGGTTAAGTCTCCTTCGCCTTCGGAAATATCTTTTAGAGTTTGCGTTACGCCGACAATAGGTTTTACTATGTTTTGTGAGATAAAGAAAGTAATAACCGCCGCTGTAACAAGAATTATCAAACTAAAGATAAGCGTAAAATACACCATACTGACAATTGGTCTGTTAATTTCATCCATCGGGATAACAAGCATTAGACACCAGGGCGTGTCTATACCGGTAAAATTGATAGGATAATATATAAAATGTACGTCTGTTTCAAGATTAGCAGAATACTTGTCCATGTTAAATAACTGCCCGGTTTTGATGGCGTTAAGTACACGGTTCATATCGTTTCCTAATACATTGATTTCTGCGGGGTTTGTTCTCATATTGTCTTTAACTCTGGTGCGATCAAAGTGCGCTATAATAGTGCCTTCATTAGTATATATTCCGGTCATTCCCTCACCATTGTATATTTCTTTGGCAACGTTATCTGCTATTTCCTGCAAAAGGCTCACATAGTTTATTCCGACCAGCCCGACAACTCTGCCCTCTGAGTTCTTAACAGGATATTGTACGGATATGATTGGAACATTCCCGAAACCAACAATATCTCTCCATACCGGATCGGCTAGAATGGGTTTGTCCTGTATTTGTGCCAGATAATCCTGCCAGCCTTCGTAGCCTTCGGGCATGAATTCAACAGAGCCTGATCTTCTGGAATAGAAGGCTTGATATTGCCCCAGCCGGGAGTCATAACTGTCGATTGTATTCGGATACCATGCGGTAAAAATGCCCATTATACGATTATTTTGCTCGATTGTACTTTCCAGAAGATCGTCATAGATCGCCCGCCGCGAGCTTTCATTGGTTGTTTCATAATCGCTGAATACCTGTGATAGTATTGAAGCGTAGTTAAGGAAGGCTTCCACGCGCCGCTGAATTTCGATTGAATTGGCTTTACCCATCTCATTCGCATATTGATATGTAGTATTTTTTTGTAAATTCGCGGATCGGGATACGTTGATAATTGATATTATCGCAATAACGATAAGTATCATTACGGTAATAATTGTTGTAAGTTTTAGTTTTAAAGTCATTTTTTTCTCCTTTTTATTAAGAAATAAAGTGATATTTGTCTGTTTTAGGAAGTTCCTCTGGTTATGATGCTGATTTTTACAGACATATACCTATTTTTAATATACGAATTTTCCTTGCAGTCGCCAAATTTATTTTTATATAGCGTGAAAATTAGTTCAAATTATC
>JAIRUQ010000040.1 GCA_031254315.1 Treponema sp. | reverse complement strand
GCGGAGAGCGCCGCCAACGCTTGCTTTGCAATTTTCATTCCTTTCTCCTTGCAAAAATATTTTTTGGTGCCAAACAATTAGCACCGTTCATCACCTGCTCATTCCTCATTTGCATCAGTCCGGCTGTTCAAGAATTATCTCGGGAAAGAAAAACCGAGTTTGATACGGGCCAATATTTCCGTAAACATAAGCGGTTCCCCCGTCTAAAATGAGGCTGAAGCGATTGCCGGCGTCCACCCCGTTGAAGGTAACAAAACCGTAGCCGTCGGAAGTGTCCGAAGCGGATGAATAATAAATTTTATCGGTATTGTCAAGATTTTGGAGGGTTCCGCCGGTATCGTACCAATTTCTCGGTTGTATATCCGATCCTGACGGTCCGTTGGCTATGTATGCCGTGACTCTTCGACCCTGTACGGTAATCCGGTCAATGTAAAAAGTCAGGCTGCCCTTCTCTTGTTCTTTCGCCTCCAAGCGGGGGCGGAAGGTATATGTCCCGCTACTAGGGGCACGAGCCGCCGCCGCCGCTGCCAGTTCCGCCCTCCTAAGTCTTTCGGTTTGCTCCTGGGCCGCCTGTTCTTCTGCCCATTTTGTGCTGACCCGTTCCGACGGCTTCCCCGTTAAAACCGCCTGTAACACTTCCCTATCATTCATCGAATCATAAGACGTAATGGGAAGTGTATTATTACCAGAGGTAATAACAATATTCTGTATGATGTTACTGTTAAAGCTCACTCCTTCATTGGCGATTGCCGCCCATTCACCGGGGGAATAAGTTACCAATGTCGCACTTTTGCCGCTGGGAATGTGTATTACGCCTATGGTATTATCATTATTAATAAAAAGGACACGGTTTGCGTCGGGGCTGAAAACAGCGCTTGCTTTTGAGTAATCGTAATCTTTTAATTCTAGGGTTTTTATTTCATCGCCGCTTTCGGCATCCCACACCGTTAACTTGCCCATTGCGCCTACCGCAAGAACCTGTTTGGAATCGGGAGACATCACGACATCTTCTATTCTTCCATCCATTTCACTGAATGTCCGCACAACCCTTCCAGACGGCAGATCAAAAATTTTTACAACGCCGCGTACTCGTAGACCATATTCTCCGTCACCAACCAAAAGCTGTCTTCCGTTAGGGCTAAAGGCAACGCTTTCCAACTGTTTTTCGCTGGTAATTAACAGCACAACCGCACCGGTGGAAGCGTTCCAAACTTTCCCGCTTTTGTTGCCTACCGCCGCAACCTGGGTTCCGTCCGGACTCCATGCAATGTCACTATACATTCCCTGTGTTCTTCCCTCCGCCTCTGTTATTAAATCGAGGGTTTTTCTGCCGGCGGGATCCCATATTCCCAGATTACAAGCAGTCCTCGTAGTACCGTAGCTTGTTATCAGAAGCTGTCTACCGTTGGGGCTGTATGCAAGTTTATTGAGAACGAAAGTATTTTCGCCCGTTGATGTAGTGGCACTGGAAATCCTTGTACTAGCGTTATACGTTTGCATAAAACCGTGTCTGTTTAGACCAAGGGCTATCGATTTGTCATTTCTTTGCGCTATAGTACTCAGCCAGAAATCACCTGGATCCAATCCGTAAGATTGCAGTTCCGCAGGGGTAAATTGCACCTCTATCTGGCTTGCGGAATCCATGCTTGCAGTTGCGGTATCCCAAACAAAGGCCCTGTGCCTCTTCTCCGATTTTTTCGATGTTGATAAAATCTTGCTTCCGTCCGTATTCTCATCCGCATTTGTTGTTAATAAAATTCGGCTTCCGTCCTGACTCCAGTTTACCGCTCTTACATATACGGGAGTTTTGTGTATTTGGGTATCCCGTGCGGTTCTGTCAATCATATCGATACTTTCGCCAGTTGCGGGGTTTACAATATATGTCATCCCGTCCGTAGCTTCTATCAACAATTGGGAACTGTCGGGACTGAACCTAAGGGAGTACATACCTTCACTGTTTACCCTATAAACATGGTTTCCCGCTCCGGATATAGTAACATCCCGCCCTTCGCCGGCGGCGGTGTATCTGCCGTTTGGACTGCGAGCCGAAAGCGGTGAAGATGTATTACTTGGTGTTACCGTGAGTCCGTCCCGAGACCAAACCAAATTTCTTATATTAGATCCTTTGGAAAGGAAATTTTCCAAAGGGGTCGGCCCGGTATAAGTTCTGGTAGATGAAAGAACGGTATTGGTTTGAGCATCCCAAACTCTTATCAGATCGTCACTATCCGAATAGGTAGCAAAACGACTACCGTCCGGGTTGTAGACCAGCACTTTTAAGGTACGGAATTCACCAATTCCGTCTCGAGCGCTGATAATCCCGGTATGTAAAGACACCACCGGCTCAGACCCGGCCTTTTGCGTTCCTCTTGTCTGCGAAGATGTCCCGCATGATACAAATGAAAAGTGAAGAATGAAAAATGAAAAAAGTAAAGAAATGCCCAACACGGCCTGTCTTCCTTTCTCACTTTTCACTTTTCTCTTTTCACTTTTCACTTCTACTTGTTCATTGCTCATTTGCATTGTTCCTCCTCTCTTCCACTTTTCACTTTTCACTTTTCACTTTTCCCTTGCCTCACGGTCTCGTCCGTGTTTCATACATCACCGGTTCGCCTTGGAGCCATATCAGATTGCCCCAGCATTTTGTAACCCAAATAAAGTAGCGGGTATCCGGTTGAAGGCCGGCAATTTTATGCCAAACAGTCATACCCTCAGCCGCACCGGTTACTTCGTTGTAAAAAACTTTAATGGGGTCTATGGGCGTTGCATTGGAAAAATTATTAACCGTGGAATAATAATACAGATCATCCGCCGCGACACCTGAACGGAATGTTACCGAGGTAGAATCACGGGTGCTAATAGAAATATCCGCCTTCTCCGGATGCGGTCTTGTATAGGAAAGAATATCCGCAATAGTGCTGTCCTCTTCCGCATATTTCCAGTAATTGTACTTAACCCCCTGAACAATGCCCAAATCGTAACCGGCGGTTGCCCTCTTGCTGTTAATCGAAAGTGACATACCGCGTACCTGACGAATAAAATCCCTCACATCGGTAAAGTCCAGCGTATACGCAAATTCAGCGCCCAGCAATTGAAAGCGGGTTCTGTTTCCCTGTCTGCTTGCCTCGATAATAATGAGTTTGACCGATTCCTGCCTTGCAAGACCGGCATCATTAAATAAAGACATCACACCGTCGTCCATGCCGCTGTAAACGTAACCTATTTTTCCACCGGCCCTTAAACGGTCAAAATAAGAATTCATGTAGGTTCTCCAGTCCATAAAAGGAATCAGTTTGCCCGGCCGGCCGTACATGTCTATACCGTTCCTTTCAACACCCTGTCTGCGGTCAATCCATTCCTCAAAATCGTCAGAAATGTCTCTAACAGCCCCACCCGTCGCTTCGGTTAGATCGGTCAGAAAAATACCGATCATACGCTTGGCGAAGACACGGTCAACACCGTCACGGTAGCGAACCCACAGATAATTGTCCGCCGAAGATGATGAAGCAAACCTGTCCGTCCAATGGGGTTCACCTTCTCTTTTACCGCCGCCGATTTTCATAATGGTGGAAATTACGCCTGGCAATTTTACCCATGCTTCAACGGGGTCAAGATAATCCAGATAATACACGCTGTCGGTTTGTTTGCTAAAAACATTATACCTGCTGATGATAGCTAAATTTCGCTCACCGTATTTTTGTATACTCGAATGAATAATAAAATTTGCCTTATATCGAACACCGATCTGGAAAAGCAGGGCGTTATCCTCCGGTGTAAAGCCGGTAAAGTTTGCGGGCAAAATGGCGGTATTTTTGCTTTCATCGATAAAGTTACAAGCGTCGTTAATATCCCGCAGTCTGTTGATAAGGTTTGCAAGGGTGGTGTTTTCTTCTACGGTTCCGCCCAGTATCGGCAGAAACAGCACATTACCCATTCCCATATTTGCCGGCATTGCCTGCCCTGAACCATCCCTTGTAGAAACCTGCGGCCAAGGTTCCACAGCCGTTGCCAAAGTGGCACGCTTTTCCATATCCACAGCAATCAGCGAAAGATCGCGGTTATTCCCCCTACCCGTTACCGATCCGAGGATAACCGCATCCGCCCCCAACAGTCTCCCGAAACTGATTGCCGAAGCGTCCGACACCAATCCCGACCGCTGAAAGTCATGTTCATTCAGCAGTTGGTCAACGTGGCGTTTTTCCACGAGGTCGTACCTACCCGAATTCTGGATATTGATCTGCAACTGCTCATAAAGTTCCTCTGCGTCCTCAAGGTTGTAAGAGGTTGAGATCGGAAAAACGGCAATAGCCGCATTGGCATTCAGGTTGCTTCTAAACACCGGGTCAAGCTTGTCAAAAGCCGCCTTAACCACCACCGGCGTATCCCGCAAGTGCCGGCGTGCCGCATTACCGGTGCTGCCGCTACCGCCACCGCTGACGCAGGAGATTAATGTTATGCAAATGAAGATGAAAGAGAAGAATTTAACCACGGAGGAAGAAGGAGAAAGCTGTGCATACTTGGGCGTGTGTTCCTCTGTGGTTTTCTTCCTTCTTTCATTGTTCATTGTTAATTGTTCATTGTTCATTTGCTTAATCCCTCATCAATACCGACTCAATTTCATTTTTCTCTTTTTGCGTTAAATCGATGCATGACATCAAAACACGAGCGAGAATATTGGTGTTTTCCAGCGCCTGAATCCCCAGCAACGCCCTTTTTATAGCGG
>JAIRUQ010000033.1 GCA_031254315.1 Treponema sp. | reverse complement strand
CATGGTCAGGTTTACTTTGTCCCCGGCGATTTGCCGGACAAAATCATAAGGCGGAAAATTTGTTACTGTTACATCGATCCTTCCGCCCAAATTTCGCGTAACAGCGCTTCTGTTTTGCTTGCAGGCAATAACGCCGGATAACATTGCAAGTGTTATCAATAGTACAATTATTTTTTTCAAAATATCCTCCTGAAAATGGGTGTGGTTTTGGCTGTTTGAAAAACGGGATTTCAGGAATTAAAACGGACTTTAAGGGCAACAGGGGAGTTAAGGGAGAAGGCAAATTCGGCAGATTGAGGGGGAGTTTGGGCAAGGAACATCGGGCAGACAACTAAAAAGATGGCTGTTCCACCCAACTTAAGGTTTCTAATAAAATTATGTACAGTTTCGATTGTAAGGCAGAGGGGGCAGCCTTCTCCTGCGCAATCATGATCAAGATCATCGGCGATCACAACTTCGGCAAAAACGACCGAAAAAACTATGCAGACCGCCAGGGCGAGAAACAATATTTTTCTTTTGGGACGCAATTCCATACGATTATTATACCGGGTTTCAGGTTTTCGGGCAAGCGGCGCTTAAGATTCATCGTTGTATTCTGCGAAAAAGACAGGAATATTATACTTGACTTTTTTTATCAGATATAGTATTATTTATATAGAGAGCCGGAAAAATCCGGTTTTAGTATACACATTCTTTGGACTCATAAAGAGGTGACCGGGAGAATGTATGAGCATTAAAAAAAACGAAAAGCAATTACAATTTTTTCTTTTTAATATTGGTACATCGGGCAAATACAGGGGAGAAAAGAAATTCGGTATGTCCGATTATCTTATCCGGTATGTATTGTTGAATTTCATTATCATCTTTGGCGCTGTTGCTCTTGCGGCGTTTACCGTACCGAATCTTATGAAGGGGCGGTATTTCACATCGTTCTCCTGCATCGGCATGATCTTCATCAGTATAGTATCTTTCGTACTTGCCCGGACAAAGATGCGGCAGTTCATTCCGGCTTTGGTGCTTATGATTTCCTACGGTTTATTATGCGTTATGATTACATGGACAGGGGAATCAGACGGAGCGAATTTTCTGTTTATCTATATGTATCCTTTGGCTACGGTTATGCTGCTGGGAATGCGTTTCGGCGTATCATTATCAGTACTCCTCCTTGCGCTGATTTCCCTGGAAATGTTTATCCCCAATGTATCGTGTTATAACTACGATCTTGAGTTTTCAACCCGTATGCTGGTAACCTATTTTCTGGTTTTTTCCGTGATGATTGTAATAGAAACCACCCGGAGAATCAAAGACAGACTGATAGAAAAACAGAACAGAAAAGTTGAAGAACTTAAGGAGGCAGCGGAGGAGGCAAACCGTACCAAAAGCAATTTCCTCGCCAGCATGAGCCATGAAATCCGCACGCCAATGAACGCCATTTCCGGCATGGCGGAACTTCTGCTGCGAAGGGACCTCCCTGATGACGCAAAAACTGAGGTTCAGGATATAAGACAGGCGGCATCAAACCTCATTTCCATTATCAATGACATTCTTGATTTTTCAAAAATCGAGGCCGGAAAGATGGAAATTATTCCCGTCAAATATATGCTTTCATCATTGATTAACGACACGGTTAACATTATCCATATGCGGCTAACGGAAAAGCCTATCAGGTTTTTTACCAATATCGACGGGAATATACCCAATAACCTTATCGGGGATGAGGTGCGTCTGAGGCAGATACTGCTTAATCTGCTGTCCAATGCGGCAAAGTACACTGATAAAGGATTTATCAGTTTATCAATTATCGCGCAGAAACGTGTAAATGAACAGGTATGGCTGGAAATTACCGTTAGCGACAGCGGTAAGGGGATAAAACCTGAAGATAAGACAAAACTATTCGGCAGTTTTGTTCAATTTGACACGAGGAAGAATAGGGGCATTGAGGGAACGGGTCTGGGACTCGCCATTACCAAGAAACTCTGCGAGGCAATGGGCGGAAACATCAGCGTAAAAAGTGAATACGGCAAGGGGAGCGTTTTCACAGTCCTTATTCCCCAGGGTGTCAGTTCAATAGAATCTTTTGCATCGGTGGAAAACGCTGCGGATAAAAAGGTGCTGGTGTATGAAAGCCGTACCGTCTACGCACAATCAGTATGCTGGTCGCTGCGCAATATGGGTGTTCCCTACACACTGGCTGTAACACCGGAAGAATTTGCCGAAGCTCTGTTACGCGAAGAATGGTACTATGTATTTTCCGGCTACGGACTATATAATAAAATCAAAGCGGTAACGGATCGAAGCGGCATCGTTTACCCCGGCGGGAAAAAGCCGTTATTTGCCCTTATGGTTGAATGGGGAACGGAAGCGCCTATCCCCAACGTGCGGTTTGTGTCCTTGCCGATCCAGTCCCTGTCAATCGCCAATGTTCTCAACGGGAAACCGGATGCCAAAGATTTCGTTGATAGTTCCGGCAACATCAGATTCACCATGCCCCGTGTACGGCTGTTGATAACAGATGATATTGCCATCAACCTCAAAGTCGCCGATGGACTGTTAGCGCCTTATCACGCAGCAGTGGACACCTGTCTCAGCGGAGCTGAAGCCGTAGAAATGGTAAAACGTCATTATTACGATCTGGTGTTTATGGATCACATAATGCCGGTAATGGACGGCATTGAAGCAACCAGGGCAATCCGCAAATGGGAAGCAGAACAGCAGGCGCGGGGAATTGCCCGCTCTGCCGTTCCGATCATTGCCTTAACCGCCAATGCCGTTGTGGGAATGCGGGAAATGTTTATCGAAAAGGGTTTCAGTGATTTTCTTGCCAAACCTATAGATGTTTCCAAGCTGGATGAAATCCTCTGCCGCTGGATACCGAAGGAGAAAAGGGAGAAGAAGGGGATCGGGGATCGGGGCTCAGGGAATGGGGAAACTGATCATAACTATCAGGGTGCAACATGGAAGCAGTATTATACTCCGAATAACGATCCCCAGTCCCTAACGATTCCCGGCATTGATGTAAAACGGGGTATTGCTATGACCGGCGGCAAAGAGGAAATGTATCGCAAACTGCTTTCCCTTTTCTGCGCCGATACCGAAAAACGGATTTTAACATTCAAGGATTCCGCCGAAGACATTGCCGCGATTGCCAATCAAGCTCATGCGGTCAAGGGTGTAACCGCAAATCTTGGAATGATGGAATTTTCAGCGGAAGCCGCGCAGCTTGAGGCTGCGTGCAAATCCGGAGACATAAACTATATGAAAGAAAATTTGGACAGTTTCATAGAACACCTCTCGGATCTGGTAAACAATATCAGCGAGGCCCTGAAACAGGAACCGCGCCAATTGGTTGGCACGACAGTATTTTGAAAATCCCCATAAACCATAAAATATTTTCCCGCCTCATTCATCTGCTATCAGGTTGCCCGTAACAGAAATGTTTCGCGCTCTGTTTCTTGTTGCTTGCCCTGGGGATCATTCACCCATAGTTGCCATAAAATGAAGGATCTCGGTTCAGCTTTGGTTCTGCATTAACTAAAAACAACTTCAACTTTATTACCCGGCTTTAACATCGTATTGGATGGGAGCAAAAGTTTTACCTTAACGCTGACTTTATTCTTCATGGAAGAAGTTTGCATATCTTTTGGCGTGTATTGGCTCTTAACATCTATAAAACGCACTTCAGCCTGATATTCATCTTTGCCGCTCCTGATCATTAAAAACTGCCCATATAAAATTTGCGTACTGTATTCTGTGGGGAGATAAAAAACCACATATTTTTCATTGTCCGCTGAAATATCAGCAAGATTATACCCGGCATTTACCATTGAACCCAAATTATAATTTATGCTGATTATAATACCGCTACAGTTTGCCCGGATTTCATATTTATTTAATGTGTCCTGCATCTGTCTAATTCTGCTTTCTATTTCCCTTATATCAGCTTCGGCAATACTCTCGTTTACCCTGAGTTTATCAAGTTCGTTACGCGCTACTCCACCTGTTCCCCACACCAGTTCAAGGGATTTTATATCATCCCTCAGGGATTTTAATGAGACTAATCTCTTTTCCAGACTGATATTCATTTGTTCCAATGCATATCTTTGATCGGTATCGTCCAAACGGGCAATTAGTTCCCCGGCTTTCACAGGGCTTCCCAACTGTACATTCATTTCAATGATCTTTCCCGGTATATCGGCGATTTGGGAATAAGTTGTCCCTTCTACTTCTCCCCTTAGCGTTATGCTCTGGTCTTGTCTCGTG
>JAIRUQ010000094.1 GCA_031254315.1 Treponema sp. | reverse complement strand
CCGCGGTATCTTAAACTTTTAGTTATATCAAGCGGAGGCTCGTTCGAGAGGAAATTTATTATACCGTCTGGTTTAATACAAACCTTCAAATATTTTGGTTTGTTTCAGCCGGAGCAGAGTTCCGACTGAAAGTCCGACGGGGTAAGTACAAGCCGCCTTTGGCGGCGTTGTACAATCATCTTCCTTACACTCGCCGACCGTAGGGAGGCATTAAACCAGACTTTCTAATCAAATTATCCATACTAAAAGAAAAACTTGACAAAACAACACATTACTATTTACCATAATATTAGGAAATTTTTGTGGTAAAAGAAAAAAACGTTTTAAAAGCAAGCAAATCCGAGCTTCTGAACAGTTATCTCAAGCGTTCATGGATTCTTTACGCTATGCTGGCGCTCCCAATAGCGTTTTTTCTCCTCTTTCGCTATGTCCCAATGACAAATATCGTAATCGCATTCAAGGACTACAATATTTTTCGGGGAGTTTGGTCGAAGGGTTCTCCTTGGGTCGGCTTTGAAATGTTTCAGAGGGCATTCGCATCCCGTGATTTCTGGCTTGCAATGCGGAATACTCTATGGCTCAATTTTCTTGATCTGATTGTAGGGTTCCCTGCGCCCATCATTCTGGCTTTGTTATTAAACGAAGTTGTTTTTAAGACATATAAAAAAGTTACTCAAACCATCATTTACCTTCCCCACTTTTTGTCGTGGATTATTGTTTCAAGCATTGCTTCCAGACTTCTAGCTCCTAGTAACGGAGTAGTCAACATCTTCCTTACAAGCAACTTTGGCATTGAACCGATTGACTTTCTCATGGAGAATAAAAACTGGGTAATAACTTACATAACTTTTGGTGTATGGAAGGAGATGGGCTGGGGGACAATTATTTACCTTGCGGCAATTACGGGAATAAACCCTGAACTATACGAAGCCGCAGAAGTTGACGGCGCAGGACGTTGGAGAAAACTTTGGCACATTACACTGCCGGGAATCAGAGCGACAATCATCATTTTATTGATTATGAATATTGGACGTATTTTAGGGATTGAACTTGATCGTCCTTATACTATGGCAAATAGGGTAGTAAGGGATGTAGCCGATGTGCTTTCTACTCTTGTGTACCGCGTAGGCATCCAATCATTTCAATTTTCTTTAACTGCGGCAATCGGGTTATTCCAGTCCGTAATATGCGTAATATTCCTTGTTGCGGCAAACTCTTTGGCAAAGAAATTCGGTGAACGGGGAATTTGGTAGGCTTATGAAGAAATCAAAAAGAACCTTAATAGGCGACATATTAATAATAATAATTTGTTTCTTTGTTATTTTGGTTTGTATTCTGCCAATGCTGAATCTTCTGGCGCAGTCCCTAAGCAGTTCCCAATCCGTAATTAACGGCAAAGTAACCTTTCTACCCGTATTATACAACAACGATGATTTTTCTCATCATTACGGGATAACTATGGAATCTTACAAATATGTATTTTTAGACCCGGCATTTACACGTTCAATGTGGTGGACAGCAATCCTTACAGTTATCTGTACATTTGTCTCCCTTACCATGACAATATTATGCGCCTATCCTCTTACTTATGACTGGCTAAAAGGAAAGACGCTTATCAACACTATAATAATTTTTACAATGTATTTCAGCGCAGGAACAATACCAAACTACATATTGATGAAAACTCTGGGATTACTCAACAATCCGTTAGTCCTTATCATTCCAAATTGTCTTTCTGTATTTAACATGATAATTCTTCGCAGTTTCTTTTATGGAATCCCGGACAGTCTGCGCGAATCTGCGGAGATAGACGGAGCAAATCCTTTCACTGTTCTTATACGGATTTATCTTCCCCTGTCCGCGCCTGTCCTTGCTACGCTTGCCCTATTCTATGCCGTAGGACGCTGGAACGGATTTACCGATGCATTGTTATACATAACCACTGCGCCGCAATGGGTTCCGATTCAGCTTAAGCTCTGGCAACTCATTCAAAATATGACATCTATTGATGTTAGCACTGTAGAAATGGTTTCCGGCAATGTACCAAGAGCGTCTGATGCTATGAAAGCCGCGGCAATTATGTTTGCCACAGTCCCTATTCTTGTAGTTTACCCTTGGCTCCAGCGTTATTTTATCTCCGGTGTTACAATAGGAGCGGTAAAAGGTTAATTTGGATTATCGTCTATAAAAGTTATAGACATAAATCATATTTTTAGGAGGAGAGATTATGAAAAAGAAGCTATTATCAGCTTTGGGAATTTTGCTTATTGCCTTTTTGTTTTTATCAAATGGCGATCAGGATTCTTCTTCGCCAGTGCCTGAAACGTTTACCCCAACAGGAAGACTTACAGTAGAAGTATTTGACCGAGGGACGGACGGCGGCAAATCACTGGCACATGACAACGCATGGACAAACTGGATTAAGGAGAAGGTAAAGAGAGACCTCAATATCGATGTTACCTTCATACCCGTAGGTCGCTGGTCAGAAAATACTGACATCGTCAATCTAATGGCGGCAGGTCCGGGAAGCGCTCCCGATCTTTGCTATACCTATGCGTATGACATGATAGCCGCATTCAGGGATCAAGGCGGAGTTTTAGATTTAGCGCCTTATGTTGACAACTATCTGCCTGACTTAAAAGCATTACTCGGCAGAGACCCGTCGTTCGCCGGCAGGGAATTTATCTATCGTAATAGAGACCCGAATACCGGAAAACTTTATTACATTTCCGGTTACCGTGTAGCTTTGGCTCAGCGGAATGTCTTTATCCGCAAAGATTGGCTGGATGCGCTCGGTCTTCGCGTTCCCACAAACTTCAACGAATTCTATCAAGCGCTTGTAGCGTTCCGCGATCGAGATCCTGGCAACGTAGGCAAAAACAGAGTCGTACCTTTGGGCGTAAATGAGGATGCACGATGGGGTCTTGCAGACCTTATTCAAAACTTTCTTAATCCCAGAATGAGCGACAGAGATCGCTGGGTTTACAACATCGCGGATCGTTATATCTACATGGACGGATATAAAAGAGGCGTACAGGAGATGAACAAATGGTACAACGAAGGGCTTATTTTCCATGACTTCCCATTGATGCGTACTGCCGATGATTTCTACAATCAAATAAAGAGCGGAGTTGTCGGAGCCTTTAATCAAAACTGGGATTTCCCCTACAGAACAGACATAAACATTATGGCAGACCTTCGCAGGAATGTACCTAACGCAGATTATATCCCTATCGATGTCGTAGCCAACAGGGATATGATGGATAAAGTAGGGATTCATATATTTATTCCGTCTTTCTCACCGAATAAAGATTCCGCCCTTAAGTACCTTAACTGGCTTGCAAAACCGGAAAACTATTCATTCCTTCAGATTGGACGGGAAGGCGTAAACCATAGAATGGTAAATGGAATTCCTCAGACTATCGCTACACCGCCGCAAAGTCCATGGATTCAGAATTCACCAAATAATATCGATTACACACTGCCTATAAACGGCGTAGAGTTGGGAAGCCCGGAACTCAACGGAAGAGCTTTAGGATTAGGCTATGGCAATACTCCTCCTGAAGTTGTAGCGAATGCCTTTATCGTTTCTACACGCAATGCACGTTCCCCTGCAGTTTATCAGGCTACCACTACCGTTAACCGGTATGCCAGCGATCTACAAGAAAAAGCCACAGACCTTATCGCTCTGGCTATCAAGGCAAGACCGCAGGACTTTAGCCGTGTCTGGGATAATGGCATAAGAGATTGGCTTAGATCGGGAGGTCAGGCAGTATTTAATGAAAGATCGTCTCTGTATCCGCGGCGATAAATCATTTAATAAGCAAAAAAAAGCCTGACCAAGTCAGGCTTTTTTTAATTTAAACTAAAAAACTCTTATTCAGCAGGCGCTTCATAATTTCCGTTATGGAAAACAAGTGCTGTAAGTTCGATGAACTTAACGCTAATATCAGAATTCTGGAAAAGAATAGCAGCCGGCTGTCTGGAAAGTTTACTCATCCTCATGCCTCTGTCTGTTGAAATATTACTGGAAAATCCGCCAACGTTCATTTCTTTAAGCGGCGTATTAGGACCGGCTCCCATCGCGGGACCTCTCCAGTCGCCGTCAAGATCGTAAATAAAAGATACCATTGCTCTTGTGTCAGCCTGGGCCATTTCAGTGCCTGATTCGCCGAAATATTTACATACAACGGTTACCCTTTGAAACTGTGTAATATCAACCGGAAATTGGGGGAATAAAATCAATAAGTCATCATAATTTTTTGTAAAAGGATCAGCATTCCTTACATGTAGTCCGGTAGGCGGTCCTACTTTATCTCCAGGAAGCGCTTTTACCGCTGTTAATGTATTCAGATCAACGACAAAAGGCTCTCCGCCGCCGCCGGATTTGCCGGTACTTGGACAGCCGGCAAGGGCAACGATTGCGATAATCGCAAGAATAACTCCAATTTTCTTCATAAAAATTCTCCTTCATTCTATATGGGTTTTTTACGGGAAAATACATCCCGTTAGAGTAGTTTACCCCGGTTATTAATATAAGTCAACAAAAAATTAACCGTCTTTTAAAAAACCTGTTCCAGTACATAAAAAACGCTTTTGTCAGTGCCAAAAATGACCCTTTTTCCCGCAATTACCGGGGCGGACAAAATAGAGCCTTCCGTCTCCATTTGCCATAGGAGTTTTCCGTCTCCGGCGGAAATACAGACCAATCTTGAAGGGTTTTGGTCATTTTCGAGGAGTCCAAAGAAGACTCTGCCTCCGGCAATGGTGGGGGCGGAGCTTACAGGGGCATCAAATACCCGTTGCCAGCGTAAATTGCCTGTTTTCGCGTCAAAAGCCCGGGCGGCGTGGTCCCCACCGGTAAAAATAACCAAATCCCTCCATACAGTCGGAGCCATAAAGTCCAAAATATCGAGATTTCTCATAAAATAATCATAAACAAATTCCAAATTGCTGTAATCAAATATACCATTCTGGTATTGCCGCCAAACCACATTTCCTGTATGACGGTTATAGGCATGATAACCCAAATACATTCCGCCTTGAATACCAGCCGTTCCAAAGAATAATAAATCTCCACGAATCGCAGAGAATGAATACCAAACAGCATCGAGTTCATCGGAAGATAAAAACCAGAGAAATTCCCTTTTTTTGATGTCATAAGGACCAACTAGATGTGTCCTTGGACCGGTTCCCATGTACATTATATCGTCAGCCATGAGGAAGGTATAATTGTACCAGCCCGGATTATCAACGCGGAATTGTTCCTCACCTTTGGGGGAAAGGAAATAAATAGCGTCCGCATCCCCGACAAAGATGATATAGTCCCCGTACCGTTGAACCTGTGAATTGAGTTGGCTCCTCGTTTGGAAAGTCCAAATCTCCTGCCCGGTTTCACGGGAGAGCGCGTAGAGTTTTCCGTCCTTACTGCCAAAGTACACCTGATCCTTGTCCGCGTAAGGGATTGAATTGATCTCCGCCCCGCTTTTGAAGACCCATCGCATGTAACCGCTTTCTACATCAAGAGCGTAGAAGTTTCCGTCATCGGAGCCAAAGTAAATTGTGTCCCCTATGACTACAGGCGGATTAAGTGAGCGGATTTTTTCATCGCCGGACTGAAGGTTGATTTTCCAGCGCAGACCGAGCGGAGGGGTAATGCGCGAGGAACTGACGCCGCGTCCGCCTTCGCCGCGGAACTGAACCCAGTCGCTGTTACGCGAACATCCTACAAGCGATAAAAAGCAAATTAGTACTAATAAAGGGGCGCAAAATCGCGCAAAGTTTTTCATAAATAGGCTAATCCCCGTAAACTGAATATACGCTTAATCCCATGAAGCATTCCGCGCCGGCGCGTAGAGTTCAGTATATTGTGATATTCCTGTTTGAGCAAAAGGAAACGCTCTTCTGTTTCTTCGGGGGATGCGAAATCGCGCCAGCGAAGTTCTGAATAAATCTCAGCAAATGTTTTAAAATGCGGATTTTTTTCCGTACTGCCCTTCTTCGTGTAAAACAACTGTGAATACTCATGCGCAGTTTTTGAAGCCGGTTTGATTGGCTGACCGTCCGCGGCAAGACGGGCAAGGAGAAGCAGGTAAAGGGAACGCGCTCCAGCTCTGCCGCCTTTCTGCGCTCCAAAGGACAGGACAATCTCGCGGATGTAGCGAAGGGCATACAAACAAATCACGGCGAGAATTATCAGCGTTAGAGCCGCTTTGCCTGCCGCTTGCCAAGGAAATTTTCTTACCTGCGAAAAAGTGCGGTTTTCATCGAGGAGGGGAATAACTACATCCCAGTTATTAAAGTCGCCCATACCCATTGGCGGCATGGAAAAAGCCGTTGACTCAAAATCAAGCCAGCCGTAGTCAGGGATGTAGAACTGTGTCCATGAATGACCGTGTGTATTTGTAACCATGAAGAGCTTATCAAACGGGAATTGCTGTAGGGCAGGAATCCCGGAGCGCAGAACAGAAAGCCCGCGAATATGCGCAGGAGTTTGCAAACTTTCTGCGGCAAGGTAGCCTGTTACAACACGGGAAGGAATACCGGCAAGCCGTCCAAGAAGAGCGAGGGTGTTTGAAAACTCCACACAATCTCCTTCTTTTGAATTTACAATAAATTCTTTTAAGGACGCAATGGAATGATCGTCATCATAATTTAAGTTATATTGATATTCTGAAAAACTTACCAATAACGCGATTATCTTTTCCAGATATTCATTGCCTCCGCTTTCCTGTTCATCCGTCTCATACTGATCATACTCATGCCCGTCATACCATTCGTTCTGCTCATCCATTCCATATTGCTCATCCTGTTCACTCGGCTTATTCTGAACATTCCTCTTATTTGAAAATATCTCTCGCAAATATCTGTCTCTACCGATAATTGTTTCGCGGTCATTTTTCCATGTTTCAAGCGCATTGTTTAAGTACGCTAGAAATTCTCGCTTGTCATTTTCATACAGAGGAATTTCAAGGTAAGGGGCAAGCGCTATTTTTTCCCAATCTGTAAGATGGCGCATTGGAGTATTTACAAGTTCAAGCGGATCGCCAATATGCGTATTTGACACCACCTGATGGATGTAACGAAGAGGCCCTGCGTTATCACTCAATATTGTAGGATCAATCGCAACAGGGCGGTAAGGTAAATATTTTTGAGGCAATGTCGAAAGAGAAAAAACTTCCTGCTTTTCTCTGCCAAGATCGCTCTCCGCCTCGCTGTTAGTCCATGTAACAAAAAAACGTTGATTTACAAGATTATTCAACTGCTCCCCCGGATTTGCGATAAATCCCATTTCAGGATCAAGCTGTCCGCGAAACATATTACCCATATAGATCGGCTCTTTTTCAGAGGCAACAACCATTACCAAGTATTGCCTTTGATCTTCCGAACCTCCTCCCCTGCTCGACCAGTTGTATTCAGACAGACCTCGCAATTCAGGACGTTGTCCTCCGTCTCCGCGCGGAAGAGTTCTGCGCCCATTCCCTCTTTTCGGAATTCCACGGTCTGTATCGGAAGAGCGAATTCTTTCCGGTATTTTTTCAGAAACTAAATTTTCAATTATCGTATTGCGGACAAAATCAACGGGAAGAACAACGAGCAGAATAATCAGCGCTGATGACGCACCTAACAAAAGGACACCGCCTTCTCTCCATACCTTATCACAGCTTTTTGGATAAATGCACAGATAAATAACTACGCTGTGCAATAAAAAAACCACCGCAGTCCAAACAAGTATGAACTGTGTAAGAGCGACACTCTGCCCCGCGATGTCTTCACCGGAACGGGAAAATGCGAGAAGACGCAGGCAAACCCACGCTAGAAAAAAAGGTTCAAGTACGGCAATTTTTGCCATCCTCGAATATCCCGGCGCTTTGGGATGATGGAATAACAGAAATGTAAGAGCGTAACTTGTAAAACCTACGGCAAGGAATTGAAGAAAAACAAGAACAGACAAATTTGCAATTAACGAAAGCACAACCAATAGCGACAATGAGAGGATTAGCCTACTGCGCAGTTTAATTATCTGTTCAGGGAGAAAAGCTAGCACGGTCAGTAAAGGAATAATTAAAAGCCATTGTATTACACCGATGCGATCAAAGGAGACAGAAATACCCGGATGAATGAAGAGCAAAGAAATTACGCTAAAGTAGAAAAACAGCCGCAGAAAAAATAAGATATAGACGGATTTTTTCATATTTTTATCTCCGTCTTCGCGTAAAACATCTCCACCCTGCTCGCCTGAACTCCAAGCGGTTTTAGTTTTCTCTGGATAAGCCAACGGGGAGAGGCTTTGCATCCCTTAAAATCAAAATCGGTAATATTAAGAACTTCAGTCCCAATTTTTTTTTCACCTGTCTTTATTCTATTTAACAGCTCTAAGTACTCTCCCCCTTTTTTTTCATCTGTTTGCGCAGTCTTTTTGTTTTTTGCAAGATTTTCCGGCTGAATCATAAATAGAGTAACAGGTCGAGGGTTGCAGGTAAGGATAAAGCCGGGCAGTCCCACATCACAAGCAGTGGAAAAAACATACATATCGCCATTGTTTGTCGTTGTTGCCGTTTCGTTCTGCGGCACGGAAAAGGAAATAACTGCAAGCTCTTCAAAAAAATCTTCGAGATCGTCCATATCTTCAATTTCCCAACTGCTCCCGGCGGCGCGGACATCAAATACAAATGAAGAATTTTGTTCCATGAGGCTTCGCAAAAAATAAGAGAGCCGCGCCTTTGCGCGATCCAAAAGCCAGAGAGCAGACAGCGAATCGTTTGCGTTACTATAATTGCGAAAATGCACTTCTATCCTGCTGATCTTTTCCTGATTGTCCGTAGAAATGCGAGTAATGAGGGTATCGATCTTTTCAGAACTTTTCCAGTTAATATCGCGGAAACGATCTCCCGGAGTGTATTCCCTCATGTAATAGCGTTCTTCATCGGCGGAAGGTTTATTTCTGCGGTCTTCCGCTCCTGTCTGCGCGTTTATGCTCGTCTTTTTTCCATAACATGGAGCGCACCTGACATTCACGGTTCTAGCTTGAGGTTGTCCGCAGGGGAACGAAAAAAAACCGAAGATGTCGCGCAAACGGCAAAACCCTTCCCCGGTAAATAAGCCGGACAGCGGAAAGACAAGAGAAAGCTGAGTTGTTGTCTCTCCGCGTGGGACAGAAGTTTCAGCTAACACGGAACAGCCTTTTTTTGTGCCTGCCTTTGATCCGCTTGGAAAAAATCTGCCCCGAACAGAAAAATGCAGGCGGAAAAAAAGAGGAATAGCCGCAGAAAAACCTGTCGCCAGCGTTTCATCCTCTGCGCCTGCTGTCATTGGGAATGGCGGCTTCCAGCCCGGCTCCAGCTCTTTAAGTTTCCGCGATTTCCATGCACCGGTAACGCCAAGTACAAGAAGAAGAAGCAGAGCCGCCACTGCGAGAACTATTTCGTAAGCGTTACGCGCAAGAAGGGAGCGAATCAGCACAATCAGGGCGATAACAAGAACGGCTCCCCCAACTGGCGTGAATACCGGTCGCCGGAAACGGGGATTCAGCATTACTCTTCCCGTTTCGGTTCAACAGGAACCGAACTTAAAATGCTCTGCAATGGCGTTTCCGGCGGTATGGAAGGATCGCGCGTAATGATACGGTGAGCCATTGCGTGTATAAATATTTCCTTAATTATATCGACAGGCACATAGTCCATACCTCTGCAGAGAGCGAGAGAACGAGCCAGCCGCGAAATGCGAACGCCTGCTCTCGGGCTTGCAGGAGTTTCTATGTCGGGGTGTACTCTCGTTTGTCTTACACAGTTGACAATGTAGGCAGTTACATCGGGATGCATCTGCACCTCGTCCACCATTTTTTTCCAGCGGATTAAATCCGAGCTGTCAATCACACTCTTAAAATTGTCCCATGCGTCAATTCTGCCATGTCGATTGATAATTTCTGCTTCGTCTTCCGCAGAAGGATAGCCAAGAGAGAGGCGTATCATAAAACGATCAAGCTGAGGAGTGGGAAGCGGAAAAAGGTGAACGCCCTTCAAGTTCATCGTGGCGATGATAAAAAACGGGTTTCGCAAGTGGTACAATTTACCTTCAATCGTTACGCTCTGTTCTTCCATCACCTGAAAAAAACTTCCCTGAGTTTTCGGAGTGAGCAGGTTTATTTCGTCACATAACACAAAGTGCGCGAAAACAGGTCCCTTGTTAAAAATCATCTCCCCCGAATGACCAATAAAGCGGTTAAACCCAAGTATATCCTGCGGAAGAAGATCGACGGTACACTGAATACGGCTAAACCCCTCCATTTTGACAGAGCTATCCGTGGCTAAATCTTCCGGTCTCCAGCGTATAGACTGAGCCAGCGCGCGCGCAAGGGATGTTTTCCCCACCCCGTGAGAATCCGCAAGAATAACATGCCCGCCTGCAATCTGCGCCGCGATAATGTATTCCAGTTTTTTAACGTCTACAGAAATCAACTGCCTAATGTTGTTCATCAGCAGTTCTATTGACGACCTTATTTGAGTGTCCATAGTTTATGGTAGAATAAAAATAAGAATTCAACAAGAGTGCTTTGAGAGGATGAAAGTTTGCAAATATTCCCGAATGTCTTATGCTATGAGCGTTATTGTCCTAAAAACAGCGACGGATTTTGCACCGCAAAAAATGCCGGTTTGAGACCGTATCTGCGGTCAAGCAGGGTCGGATGGTTTTGTGACCGCCAACTGGTAGCATCGTCAAGACCCCAAAAGGTAACACGGGTGATATGTTCGGAATATTTCTTGAAAATAACGAACAACTTTGCATATAACTCAGCCTGTTTTTGGGAGGCGGCTTCATCCCACCTCCCAAGTCTTGAATCACTAATCTCTCCGCCATCAGCCGCCACTACATCCATTTCCGAAACGGCAATTTCCACTCCCAGAGAAACAAACAATTCAATCGCCGCTCTGACCGTTGCGGGATTGGTATTAAGGTGATGATGAGTCTGCATACCAATACCGTCAATGAGAGGTCTTCCTCCCACATTTGGATTTCGTGTGTTAATATCTTTAACCATAAGGTACGTTGCCCTTGATTTTTTTAGACTGTTTAGGTTGAAATCATTATAAAATAATTTTGCTTCGGAATCCGCCGCTCGTGCGGCACGGAACGCCTCTTCGATGTATGTTGTTCCTGCTTTATTCCATGGGCTATCACGCAAAGCTTTTGTCCAGTCATATCCTTCCCAGTTATTTCCTTCTAGTTGCGCATTAAGGTTATCGGTTAAATCTATTGCTTCGTTGACCACATCCCAAGAAATCACCTTGTTGTTGTCCTTAAAGTGCGTTGTTACATCAGTCACATATTTTTTCAGATTATTCATAATGTCTGCCGCACTACCGCTGGTCATCCACCCCGGTGTCTGGTCATGCCAAATTAAAGTATGACCGTGCATTGCCAATCCCGCCTCATTTGCCGCAGCAACTATCTTATCCGCATCACTCCATTTATAAGCTCCACCTTTGGAAGAGGGCGCTATATAATCAGGCTTCATGTCGTTTTCCGCAGTGGCGCTGTTAAAATGATGTTTCAGGATATCAAATCTTATACCACCCAAATCGTTGGAACCGGAAGATCTGATAATATTCCCTATGAGAAATGTACCGTCATAGTCTGCATACAGGGACAACTCTGTCTCCCAATCCGGATTATTCATTTCTACCCTTTCGACTAAACATGAACCCAAAACAAAAATGGCTACGATGATGGCGACTGGCATTGTTTTATTCATCATATACCCAGAATACCACACTGCAGGGAAAACCACAAACAAAAATTCGTAAGGTATTCATTATAAATATTACCGATCGGTAATATTTATGGATATTTTACTTTCAATTTTTTAAAATATTACCGATCGGTAATAAAATACTTGATCTGCACATAAAAATCTGTTAATATTACCGATAGGTAACAAAAATGAGATTGAATAATGCAAAATCGTTTGGGAACGCCGTTCGCACTTATCGAAAGCGGCAGGGGGTCACCCAAGCTCAAATAGCGGCAGTAGCCAACACAGGCATACGTTTTATAAGTAATCTTGAAAACGGTAAGCCCACGATTCAACTGGACAAGGCGCTGAAAGTCGCGTGGTTGTTGGGCATTCGCCCTGAAGTTCCGGGTGTTAGAGGACATAAAAAATGAACAGACAACTAAATGTCTATTTGTACGGACGAAAGACAGGCGTATTGACCGAAGACCAACTTGGGCATTTGTCGTTTCAGTATGAGGCGGACGCGCAATTCCCGTTGTCCGCTCGTATGCCGGTCCGCCCGGAAGAGTATGACCGTTTTTACACCGAGCCGTTTTTTGATAACCTAACGCCGGAAGGCGAAGCGTTACAAGTTGTAGCGCAGAAGTTTCATGTTTCGCAAGATAATATATTCTCGATACTTGATAAAATAGGCGGCGATTGCGCCGGCGCAGTATCTTTGTATGCAGGCGATTTTCCGGTCAACACGGATAGCCCTTTATATAATATTGATGAAGAAGACATAGCTCGCGTAATAGACGAATTGCCGGACAACCCTTTGCTTACAGGAATGGAAAATGCGCCGCGCCTGTCTTTGGCAGGAGCTCAATCCAAATTTGCCGTGTGTAAAATTGACGGAAAATACTACCGCTCCGATGACGACTTCCCGACAACGCATATCATAAAAATTACCAACAAGCGTTTTCCCCATCTGCTGGAAAATGAATTGTTCTGCATGAAGCTGGCAAAGGAAATTCTGGGCACTGTAGGTGTTGAACTGCGCGAAGCAAATAGCAGACCATATCTTGAAATAGAACGATATGACCGCCAAATAAAAGAGGGAAATATCTTTCGCATTCATCAGGAAGACTTTTGCCAGGTTCTTGGCGTTCCCGCTCGGCGCAAATACCAACAGGACGGCGGTCCCAAAATTCGGGATTGCTATAACGCGATAATTGAATTTTCTTCACAAGCCCCCGCCGACGCAAACAAGTTTGTAGAACTGCTTGTTTTTAATTATCTGATTGGAAATACCGATGCGCACGCAAAGAATTTTTCCATTCTGCACCGAAAAGGCGAAATTGTACTATCCCCGGCGTATGATTTGTTATCGGCGGAAATCTACCCGGAGAAAGACATAAGCCGCGAGATCGCCATGACAATTAACGGCAAGGGCAAATATGATGCCATCGGCAAAAAAGATTTTCTCGCACTATATGAACAGCTTGGACAGAACCCCACAAACATGGCGCGTTTGGTGAAAAACAAGTTCGCCAATATTATACTAACAGCAGAATCTGTCAGGTCTGCATTGAATAACGATTCTCAGGCAAAATCCGGGGTTTATGATTCAATAATTGAGATTATAAGACGCAGAATGGCAAGCTTGTTTGAGGAGTAGATTAACAATTTTATAAGGAAGTTGTTCAGAAACTGAAGTTTCCGAACAACTCTAATACATAAAAAGCAGATTACAATATACCTGCCACTTTCACCGCAGTCCTAACCTCTTCCATAATTTTTTTTGCCTTGCGCAGATCAAGACCGGATTTTTTTGCGACAGCCATAATATGCTTTTCGCCGGGATTGCGTCCTTCACCATCAATTGAAGTCGCATGTTCGCCGCCCATACCGTCTGCATATACAAGATCGTATGCCGGCGATAACTTCCATCGTTCGTCATCATACAAAAACGAAAAGTTTTTGGAATGATCGTCGCGGTTATGTGCAAACACATTGAAGCACATCAGGCGGAACATTTTTGCCGCCTCGCGGAAGTCGTGCGTTAGCTCCAATGTCAATGTCATAAGACTGGTATAATCCAGCGTTGGGAATCTGTGGCTTGTATTTAAAAGACCGCTTGCAGAAATCATAAAGACTTTACCGTTTGCCTTTCGGTCAAAGCGTGTTACGCCGAAATATTTGCCTTCAAAAAGACGTGTTTCCGGCACGATAAGAGCGGCGGTTTTTGCCGCTGTCATATAGGCGAATTCCTGTTTCCCGATATTTTTTGGATCAGAGCCGGTGCGGAATTTTATCAGCCAATCTTTACCGTCAATGTTCAAAAAAACCTTTGGTCGCGCGCCGCCAGAACTTCCTCCAAGTTTTACAAGCTCTTCCAGTTTCTGTCCGTTATATTTTTCATTTAAAAGAGCTTCAGTCTCTCGCGCCAATATATTTAAATCGTCTATTTTTACATCGTCAACTAACTGCTCTTCCGGCTCGTACTCAAGTGCGCCCATGCCGGATTTACCAACTATTGCCAGACGGTCAAGAATAGAAATGCTTGCAGGATCAATATGTTTTTTTATCAACATTCGATCAATTAAAAGCCGTCCCCAGCTATCGGGTAAGCTGTCATTAAACACACCAAAATTGCCATCAAACGGATCGCGTTGTGCGATAAATACGCGCTTTTCCAGCGGCAGTTTGAACGGCGAAATTGGAAAACCGCTACCCAGCCATTCAGCGTCATATTCAAACGCGAGCAATTTGTCCGGCGTTTCGGCAAGCCGCCCGACTTTTCGTCCATGATAAAAAACATTAATCAGTTTATTTTGCATTAATTATTTCATCCAAAGATTGATAATTTTTTCGTTCAAAGAGTTTCAGAAAATCTGTTTCATAGCCAAGCGCAACAGCAATACGCAGAAGGCTGGACAGCGAAATCTCGCCCGATCCTTCAAAGCGTTTAACAGAGCCAAGCGATACGCCGGAGCGTTCCGCTAACTCAGCTTGAGAGATTTTCCCCTCTCGCCGCCGCCGCCTGACACGCCCTGAAATTTCCTGTTTTATATCTAATATATTAGCCATAATTGCTCTATAAATGCCATTATGTATAATATATAGTATATTTATGGAAAAATCAACACACAAAGGGTAGAAACTGTAAAACAACTTGACTTTTGTTCAGGGTTGCTACTTTTACTAGTGCTACGGCGTGAAGCATTAACCTTCTACACGGGACGCACTGTTCGGGCTAAAGCCCTCACGCTTTTTTCATCATGTTGATCTTCATTAGCGCCACGCCGTGCAGAATAATTTATCCACACGGTTAAACCGTGCGTTTTTCTGCCGTGGTATCTGCTACCTTTGCGTCTCCGTTTTCTCCCTCCTCATTTTTGTAAATATTTCTCTTTATTTCTTCCCAAATATATTCTGAACATTCGATTGTAATATTTTGCAGAGCCTGTACATTTTCTACAATCTCCAAATTATGCAAACTAAAAACATATGCGATATTACCAAAACGCATTCTTACAGACCCAGGGCTTCTACTGCCATTTAAGGCAATAGAACAATCCCTTGTAGCTTGTGCAACATCAATAGATTTACCGTTTTTTTGCTTTATCCATAATTCACAATAAGCACTGATAACGATATCATATTCATTATTATTCCATTTAGTATTTTTCATAAGACACTACCTCCTCATATTTCTTGTAATAACATCGTCTCTTTTTTAATGTTAAAATAATAAAAAAAACATGAAGTAACATTACAGGGCATAAGATATATACATATTCGCAAAATGGAATTCCGTCATCTTCTATATCAATAATTTTTAAAATAACTGTAATGTGTATAAATACTTCGGACCAAAAAAACAACCAAAAAAACAAATTATAAAAATCAGGAATAAATTCATAAAAATTTTTCTTAAATGGATTATACATATCTCCAAATATTTCTTTTCTCTCTGTTTCATTATTATATCGTTTTTTTCTTATTCTATATACAATTATTTGATCTCTACGAAGCGCATGACCAAGATGTAATGCCAATATCGCTAAAAAAAATAATATACCTATTGTAATAAAAGACATTAAC
>JAIRUQ010000050.1 GCA_031254315.1 Treponema sp. | reverse complement strand
TCCCTTGTTTTGTCAAATAATTGCCTTACCGTTCTGGCGTTGGCAAATTGGGCGTTTCTTCCGGCGTATATTTCTTCAAGCCTTTTTTGCAAGGCCTCATCAAAGCCATCGGCAAATTCAATTTTTCTCTTTTTGCACATCCCCATAAAGATTTCGCGCATTTCGGACGTATTGTAGTCGTCAAAGTTGATATAATCCGAAAACCGCGACTTAAAGCCGCTGTTAGACGCTAAGAAATCATCCATCTCTTTGGTATAACCTGCGGCTATGACCACAAATTTGCCTCGGTCATCTTCCATTCGTTTCAGAAGTGTGTCCACCGCCTCCTGCCCGAATGAATCCTGCGGTCCCTGTTTCAAGGCGTAGGCTTCGTCAACAAAAAGGATGCCGCCCATCGCGTTGTCGCACTGTTGTTGCACCAGTTTGGCCGTCTGCCCGACATAAGAGGCAACCAATTTGCCTCTGTCTGTTTCCACCAGATTATTGGTGGGAAGCATACCCACGGCTTTGAACACATCGCCCATTATGCGCGCGACCGTAGTTTTTCCCGTTCCAGGGTTGCCCATGAAAACAAAATGCTTGGAAAGCGTTTCCGTTTCACCGGTAAGTTTTTGGGCCTGCAAAGAGTTTGCGATTTTTGCTACCACGCCCTTAACCGATTTAAGTCCGACCAATTCATTGAGATCTTTGAGCGCCTCTTCGATAGAAACCATTTTTTCGGAAGTGGTGGCGGGAATATCTTCCGGCATGAAGGTAAGGGTGTCTTCTTTTGACATACTCGTAATATCAGCCGCAGAAAGACGTTCCGCCTGGTTTTTCCTCGCCTCGTCCATGAGGTTTCTCGCCTCCCTTCCGTTGGCAAAGTCCCTGGTTTTGCGGGCGCACCTGTCCTTGAAAAAAGCGACAACTTTATTCTTTGTATCGGACGGCACTATAAAATGCTGTTTGTCGGCAAGGGACGCGAAAATTGCCGCAAGCTCATCGGGGATGTAATCGTCAAGGTTAAAATATTTGGTAAATCTGCTTTTTAAACCTTCGTTGGCGGTAAGGAAATTTTCCATCGGTTTTTTATATCCGGCAACGACAACCATGAACTTGCCCCGGTCATCTTCCATTCGTTTAAGGAGGGTATCGATACATTCCTGGCCAAAACTGTCGCTGTCATTCTGTTTTAATGTGTACACCTCATCAATAAAGAGAATACCGCCCGTTGCAGAATCGCAGGCATTATTAGTAAGAGGAGCGGTCTGGCCTACATAACCGGCAACGAGTTTGCTTCTGTCCACTTCGACAACGTGACCGGAACTTAGCAAGCCCAGGCCTTCGAATATTTTACCCAGGAGCCTTGCCACCGTGGTTTTACCGGTGCCCGGATTGCCGGTAATGACAAAATGCTGGGCGGGTTTGTCCATTTTTACGCCTTTTTTTTCCATTTCGGCGATCTGGTTAAGCTGAGTATAAAGGCTCTTGATTTCTTTTTTTAATTCGGTCATGCCGATAATGTTTTCAAGTTCCGTCATTATCTCCTGCAAGCTTTTCTTTTCTTCAACTTCTCCCTTTATATCCTCCGGCAAAACTATTTTATCGGAAGCTTTTCTCAGATAGTAACCATTTGTGACGGACTGGGCTTCCTTAATGGCAAGATAGCCGTTAACGGATTTGATCTTGCTATCCGGCTTTTTAAGTTCTTTGAAAAGGTAACGGAAACGCTGAAGGAGTTTATCCGAGAATTCGCCGCTGAATGAAAAGCCCTGTTTTTTCAATTCGTTCTCAGCAATGACCACATACTGGTCGGGCGTATAATCGGGAATAAGGAATATCTTTTCAAAACGGTTGATTATTTGCCGGTTTGTTGATTCGGAACTTTTTACAAATTCACGCAGGCAGGAGGGGAGGCCCGCCATTAACACAATGGGGTCGTTCTTGTTTTTGTCCATAAAATTGATGAAGCTGGAAAAAACAGGTAGCGCCTTGCCTTCGGAATCCACCAGTTTTTGGGCATTGTCAACAAATAACATTCCGCCCTTGGCTTTTGAAAAGGCATTGGAAAAGAGCTTGTCTATATCATTGGCTGACATTGTTTCGAGTGAACCGCCGTCTATTATTTCCGGCTTGCCCTTGGTGATCATGCCGAATTTGAGAAACAGGTTGGCAATAAGGCCGGAAATGAGCGTCTTGGCGGTGCCGGAAGCGCCAATGATGATCGTGTCGTAAGGATAACGCGTGCCGGCGTTGTTTTGCTTCATCCCTTCAAGGATATTCTGCAAATCCTGTAAATCTTTTTTAAGATCGTCAAGCCCCACAAGGTCATCAAGCACGTCAATGGTAGCGCCACCTGCGCTTACCGCGCTCTGGGCGCTTATGGTCGTGCCGCACTGCTTGCAAAATTTTGCGATACTGCGGTTTTCGGTTTTGCATTGAACACACTGCATTATTTATCCCCTTTTAATTTTATGAACCGTTGTCCGTTACACCCAATAACCGCCCATTCCCGGACAACCACATTCATTAGGACCGCCGGAATGTAATACCCCCGCATAGTTGCAAAGCCAGCCTCTCGCACGAAGCTGTCTTTCAAGCGCTTCTTTGAGGGCCTGCGCCTCCCTTATCTGTCTCTGGCGCTCTTCTTCTTTCCGTTTCCTCTCCGCTTCTTCCGCCCTTCTTTTCTCTTCAGCGATTCTCTTCTCTTCCGCTATTCTTGCTTCTTCTTCGCGCTTATGGATAGCCGCGTCTACAACCGCGCCGGTTTTCCTGATAGACGCTAACTGCTTGTCTGAGAAAAGGGATTTTCGTACGGGAGGAGCCGCAGGGGGCGTTTCTTCTATTGTTATTTCCGGTTCAGGCTCTGGTTCGGTATTGATAAGCGCTTCCAGCCGGGCAAGTTCTGCCTCAACTTCGGGTGCTTGCGCGGCGGTTAAAGGATTGTGCGCGTTAAACCAGCGTCTGGCCTCCTGATTCGAACTAAACGTTTTCGGCGCGGCGGACGATGCGGGGTTTAGCATTTCATCCTGGGCGCGTTGTAATTCCAGAGTAGCCTCTTCGGTAACAGGCTTTCCGCATTTGGTGCAAAAATCGAATATGCTTAAATTCCCGCAATGGGGGCAGGGGATACCGTCTTTGGGCTTGCCACATTCGGGGCAAAAAAGCGCTTCATCCGAAATCTCGGCATAACAGAATTTGCATTGTCCCTCCAAAATCCACGCCCCGCAAACCTGACAGATATCAGCGGTCGGGGAAGCCGGGGCGCCACATTTCGGGCACTGTTGCTGTTTTGGGGAAAAACCACATTCCGGGCAAAAAATGGCTTCTTCGGGAAGCTCCGCATTGCAGTTGGGACATATACTTGAGTTTTGGCTGGATGACTCGTCTTGAACACTGCGTGACTGTATAATCTCTTTTTTTTCAGTTCCGGCTTTTTGGGCTTGCTGATATGCCATGCTCAATCCTCACCATAAAATCAGATTTTACACTGTCTCTGGGTTTTGTCAACTAGTCGCGGTGAGGGCAATAATTTATACCCGACAAGTTTACTGTCAGGGGAAAAGAAAAACGCGGTAAAACTTATGCGTCTTACCGTATCATGACAGACAGTCCATAGCTCCGTGCCGATACATGGGTTAATGTGTTGTTGGTTCTACTACTTATTAGCCAAATGCTTGCGAAAAAAGAAAAAGTTATGCAATAATTAAGCATGGATGGAAATGTCCTTGTCTATGCGCTGACCTGCGCTCTGGCCGGGTTATTGTCCTTTCTCTCACCCTGTGTACTGCCGCTAATTCCATCATATCTCTGCGTTATCGGAGGGACCCCGCCAGGCAGCGAAAAAGGCAATGAAAAGCCAAGGCTCATGGCAGGGACGGCCAGTTTCATACTGGGCTTTAGCACTGTTTTTATCGTATTGAGCATTATCTTCTCCGCAACTTTCAGCTTAATGGGCAATACCGTCCGCTGGATCAACTGGGTCTCCGGAACGGTAGTAATAGTCCTGGGGCTGAATATCATTTTTGATTTTCTCGACTTTCTGAATTATGAAAAGCGTTTTCATTTTGCGGCCCCCTTGCGGGGACACCTGCGGGGAATATCGGGAGCGTTTCTGACCGGAGCGGCTTTTGGCGCTGGCTGGACACCTTGCGTTGGACCTATTTTGGCGGGCGTGCTGCTTTTGGCGGCGAGCGGAGGTATCCCCAGAGCGGTATTGTATCTTGTCTGCTACTCAGCCGGGCTGGGCTTGCCCTTTCTTCTGGCATCGATCTTTTTTGGCAAATTCAGAAAAGTCTCGGCCAAACTGCGGCCCGGTCTGCCGGTGATACGGAAGATAAGCGGGGCGCTGTTAGCCGCAATGGGGGTATTGATCATAACCGGACAATACCAAAAACTGAATATCCTTACTGCGGGCTGGCAGTCAAACCTGGGCGGCATACAATTATCAGCGCCCTTGTTGGATACTCCGGCGCGCTTACCTACAGCGGACAGCAGCGCAAGTCAGGCGGAAGCGGTTAATGCGTTAGCTGCCGCCGGTCTTCAGATTGCCAGAGATCCCATTGAACCCATAAATTTTAACCTTTTCTTTTTGGACGGAACAGCGCAAACGCTGTCTGATTTGAAAGGGAATGTGGTTTTCCTGAACTTTTGGGCAACATGGTGTCCACCCTGCCGCATAGAAATGCCGTCAATGGAAAATCTCTATCAGGAACTAAAAGACCGGGGCCTATCCATGGTTGCGGTGAACACCGGTGAAACGGCGGAGCAAGCTTCCGCCTTTATGCGGGAAAGCGGTCTCAGCTTCCCTGTTGCCCTGGACAGAACAGGCTCTGTCTCAGGACAATACGGCATTCAGGCCATACCAACCACTTACATCCTTGACCGGCGCGGTCTAATCGTAGCGCGAATGATAGGATCAATTGAATGGGACAGCCCGAAAATGATCATGGCATTCGAGAAGCTGCTGAGTAACCCCGCCGAACCGTAACTTCGACTTCAGGACTTTTCTGTTTTCACAAATGAGTACCTGGCAAAAAGTTCCTGACATACCAATGTAGACCACCATTAGGTGAGCGTGCGCACCGCGGAAAAATGACCTTTTTTCTCAATTCTTATGCGATGTTCATTCGGTTACTTACGGCAGCGTATTAAAAATTAACAATGACTTCCAACACATGAGCCTTTTTTAGGGTTTACCGGAGGATGGAAACTCTCTTTCTTCCAGTGGAAATTATTATTAATATCCGGCATTTTGAAATTGTATCCCAAAACGTAGTCCTTAGAAACCTCGGTTTTGATATATTCCCATAAAGTTGATATTTCTCCAATATCAGCAGAAGCTCGCTTTATACCTTGATTTTTCCTCTCTATAATCTTGTCACCTTCTATCGAATATTCTGAAAAATATTTATTTATACGATTATTTTTTGATTTATAAAATTCGTCTGGCATAAGAAACCTTGGGAACCCTATTTCTTCACCATTGAATACTTTAGCAGGGACAAAAGAATACATTCCCTTTACCGGATCGTTAAAAGTCGCCCCTGTGTACAAGATGAGGCCATTAGGCGGAGACACTTTGTTATTTTTATCCATGATAAATTTGGTAACAATATCAGGATATTTCTCAATTTTTATTTTTTCAACATCTTCCAGCGAAGCATATTTTTCTGCGGTTTTTACAACAAAAACAGTGTCAATTGCAAAACGACAGTTTACATATGAACCGAATATTATGAGCGATCCAGGTTCCAATGTTCTTAGCGATTGCATTTTTTGCAAACAAATACCATAAATGAAATTATTGCCAAAGACAAACGGATCACTATTTTGGTAATAGTGTACTTCTTGGCGATGCTCTTTATGGTATATCCATGTTTCTTGATATTTCTTTATTTCATCAACCGAAGGCAGGAAAGGACAATGCAAATACTTAGGATTTATTCCATACTGTGAAGAATTACTTTGCTGTTTCAATTCTGTTACTTTACTCGGTGGTTCCCATTCT
Source organism: Treponema sp. (assembly GCA_031254315.1). Taxonomy (GTDB): domain Bacteria; phylum Spirochaetota; class Spirochaetia; order Treponematales; family Breznakiellaceae; genus WQXQ01. The sequence continues at coordinate 3,277 of JAIRUQ010000050.1, read as the reverse complement.
CCCCAGAATAATAGTTTTCCCTCGTGCTTCTTCTCATTTTTGATGTAACTACCTTCATTGAGAAGGAATTTTCTTTGATGCTTAATATTGTTCCAGTCTTTGAAAAGACAACCATCCTTACTACGGTTCTTGTCGAACCCATGTTCTCCTCCGGGATGAAAAAACTGAACAATGCTTTGCATAATTAACCACTTTTTATATTAAGTATTTTTCTTGATTATATCACATAAAATACTTTTATTTTCGTAGCCACCAGCGGCAGCAGATTGTAAGTATATATTCCATCCAATAACTTTCATTTTGTTGTATTCCCCATGATAAATAACCAGCTTCGTATCGACATCATTTGCGTTCTTAAAAACAGTTGATCTTTCCTTGAAGGTAATATTTAAGCACTCACGAACATTCTCAACTACCGTTGTTCCATTTAGAAACATTATCTCAAAATCCTTATTCAACAGATATTTGAGTACAGGCAGATCATTGGTTAAATGTTTTTGTTTAATTGACATGGGGACATTATTCCACTTTTCGTATGTTGCCCATTGAACTAAATCCAAATGAACGCAAGTATCTTTATAATACGAGTAGTTTCCATATCTTTCTATGAAATAATTAAAAGGCTCAAACCACGCTTTTAATGGCCTTAATTTAAAATAATCTGTGCAATATCTTAAAACGGTTCTTGCTTCATCATCGTTTAGTTCATCATTGTCAGCCCTTTTCAGCATTTTTCTGGAACAAAGTCTTTCAGCTTTCTTCTCATCCAGTAATTTTTTTGTATTATCAACAAATTCTTTGTTGCTTGGATTTAAGGAAACTGTACAGGCTTTTGCTGCATCGTAATTGCCAAAGTATATAATTGGGGTAGTCTGCGGCACAATATACATTCCGGGATCGATTTTTCTTTTTATTCTTTCGAGTATCATGGGAAATACCTCCATATTTTAGCTTCCATGCGTTATTTCTACGCCTTAACTCGCTGCCCGAGAAACCGGGGGAAGTCTATATTTACATACAAAACCGGAGCTGCCATTCCTGGTTTCCTGTACTCGTACGGTATATATTTGTTAAAATATTTTTCTTTTATTTTTATCTCCGCTTCTTCTCCTTGAAAAGCGATTCTCCTTTCATCTCTCTCTGAGCCGCCTTCATTCAGAAAATGTTCATATCTTTTATCATTTTCCGCCGTTGCTTTATACCATATAGTTGGCTTATATACACCTATAACTTTGCCTCCTGTACCTGTTTGAACAGCAAGGACATAGTCGGCACGGCTAATTTTTTCCAAATTTGCTATCCAAGCCCAACGAACTGCACCATATACACTTCCTCTACCCCTAACAGTTTCAGGGCGAACCTTAATAATTACGCAGTTTTCATCAAATTCTTGAATTGTATTTGGATCATTAGTCATTTTATGTTTATCCTCCAAGAACATTCAGTATAGCATAATTAATATTTTTTGCCTATAGCGTATACAATCCTGTTAGTGCAGTACGGACATTTTTTTATTTTACAACAATAACATAACCAATAGCTGTTAAATCTACACGCGTTGAAACTCCGTTCTGTCCAGTTATAGAAATATTAACAATGTCAATATCGTTTCTCTGATAAACAATTTTTGCCTTTGCTAATAATGAATCATAGGCTTCTTGTTTATTTTCATTGGTAACACTACCATCCCACCAATGTAAATTTGCATTTTTCATTACAATTTCAACAACCCCAAGTACTTCTAAATTACTCGTATCTAATGATCCAATGTCTCTGTATGAAACCATTGAAACACAAGAAATGAATACACTACAAATACAGGCAATAAAACCTAATCTGATATAGTTTTTTTTCATTTCAATAACCTCCAGTAATTCTCCTCAAGTATTTTCAACATCAGCATACGCTGATGATTTTTATAAAAAACCCGACGCCCCTATTTCTGTTATATGGCATAATTTCTGATTTAGGCTTTTACATTCTTAGTTTGTGCCTGAATGTATATCTGAAAAAAATACCAAATATGGATTGGTTCTGCTCAGCTCCAGATATTTCCAACGTATTTACGGCACTAAAATATTTTAACCCTATTAAACAGCCGTGATTTCCACTACCTAAATCAACAGCTACAGAAATATCACCTGCAATTCCACTGGTACTTTTGTACATATTCAACGGCAATGATGTCTGATTTCCAACACCAGAAAAACCAATAGATCCGGCTATTTGAATAAGTGGGATTGGGTAAAATATTACCCCTAGACCCAAAAGGTAAGAATTAAATTGAAGATAGTCTGAACCATCATCTAATCTATGTCCTATACCCCCGACTACACCCGCAATGTAAATAGGCATATTTGCAATAGGTCCATAACCAGCTTTTAGTCCCAATTCAACACCTATTTCTGTAAAATTTACGCCAGCAAATGTTTTGGTTACATCAGTGCCGTCCAATTGTGTAAGTCCGCCGCCTACACCAAGCCCTATATCAAAATAGAATCCTTGCGCATTTACTGAAAACAAAGTAATTACGAGCAGCGCCCCAGTAAATAAAATTTTTTTCATACAATTCTCCTCATGTATTTTTAACATCAGCATACGCCGATAGTTTTCACAAAAAACCCTCTACTCCTAATCCCCCCTCTCATCCTCCAAAACCAGATCTTCCGCATTGTCCAGAAAGGCGTTATTTTCCTTCTGGAGTTCCAAAAGCCTGCTTGCCGTCGCATTTACCCTTACCCGCATTTTGGGCGGTAAATCCTTATAGTCATCACCCAGAGATTCAAGAAATTCCTTGTTTTTTTCGTTCATGGTACACTCCTTTTCATGCACCCTATGCAATATTATATGATTGCATAGGGATTTTTGTCAAGTCTTTCAAATTTGCCTGTTTTCTTTTGCTTTTTGGCAAAACATTTGCTTCATACCTATGGGCATAGCTATATCCGGCGGGCTATGACCCGCGAGATCGTGGGATTGCATGAAACTTCGTTTCATGTTCGATTTATTGTGCGGCATCATGCCGCACGGAATAGAGGTTAGCTTGCTTTTTATAGCCTCTTTAACTATGATTGATAGGGAAAAAGGTATGATTGCAACGATTCAGGGCAGGTTTATCGCCGTCAGGGAAGCTTTAGGCATTACCCAAAGGGACTTCTGCAAGGGCATTTATGTAAGCCAATCCTATTATGCCCAAATTGAAGGGGGGAAAAGGCCCGTAAATGACCGCATTATCGCCCTGGTCTGTTCCCAATACGGAGTCTCAAAAGAGTTTCTC
>JAIRUQ010000003.1 GCA_031254315.1 Treponema sp. | reverse complement strand
CAACACATTGTCCAGCGCTTCTTTAATTGCCTCTCTGAAAAGCTGGGGGAAAAATGCGTCTTCCGCTTTTTCCAGTTCTTCAATAAGAGTTTTATCCAATTTGCCACCAAAGCCCATATGCTCCATCAGCAAACTAACGATTGCCAAAACCGGCGTCCGCAATTCTTCCCTCAACCGGGAACTTTCATTCCCCCTGCCCACACAGCGTCCAATAGCCATCAGGTGGGCGATAATCGCCCTCGCACATTCCTTATTCATGTACAGCGCTATACGCCCCTGAAACAGGGCGCGCAGTTTCCGGTAATCCTTTTCAAAGACAAGTCCCTGATCTTCGATCTTCAATAATGCCTTGATGAATTTCTTATACGGCTTCAGCTTGAGCGTGGCGAGGCGCACAATCTGGTTTTGGACGGATTCTTCCATGGGGATAGTTTATAACGAATCTGCCATATCGGGAAGATATGTTCTAGCTTCTCATTTCAAACTTATCTCTGCCGTATTCGTCTTTCCCCATATAGCGCATCCCTCTTGAAGGAGCGCCCGAACCTGAATTTTCTTGATGTGGATCCCCGCCCGGATATCTCATCTCAAACTTATCCTTGCCATTTGCATCTTTGCCTTGGTACTGAAAACTCACGGACACCGTGTCTTTTTTCCCTTTTCCTGAAAAGTGATTAATGATAGCCATAATTATATTGCCTATAATGACTAATGCTGTAATTCCCACTGCAATATAAATCAAAAAAAGAAACATGCTCATACCTCCTATTCCATAGTCAATTAGTGCATATATTGACTTACTACATTATACTGCTGAAAGAAGATATTGTCAAGTAAATCTTTTAGGTTCTTTTTCCTTTGCCCATTCCTTTTGTTGTCGAAGATAATCCTTCATTTTTTTGATATCGGCTTTCACACATTTTGCTTTATTGTAGGGTGGATGTACGACTTTGATGAAGTTGCCATTTTCCCAATCTTCTTGCTGACCGTCACTAAATCGAATAGCGGGGGTTCCGTGTATTTTCCCATCCAGAAATTCTATAATGATATCTCTAGTGCCGGAAACACAATGCGGAGCCGGAGTAGCAAAAACCATCGTACCTTGAAGAGGGCTTCCGTCTTTGTTTGTCAAAACCTGACCGACTAAATCCTTTATTCGCGGACCCAAGAATCAGTCTCCTTATTAACATTATTCTCAAACTGATTTCGGAGGAAATCCAATATAACGAATCCCTAAGACCACTACGACAATAACAAGAATAGTTACAAACAAAGCAAAGCCAACTCTCATTAGGTCGGTACGGACAGTCAACACCTTTCGGTTATAGTTAATATGTTTTATATATGTGATAATCCCGCGTATATAAATTTTATGTACATCTTCTTTGTAATCACCCCCTTCGAAGAACTGATCTAGTAAAGCTTTGCCTTTGAAAATTTTTCCAGGGTAGACAGCAGCAATAAAGAAAATAAGTCCAGATCCCAAAATGAAAGAAACAAATACTAAAGATTCTATAATCACATCTTTCCCTTGTAAAAACAGAACCCCTATAGCCGCACACAAAATTAGTATTACAACACTTATGAGTCTGAAAGCCTTTTTTTCCATGTTCGTTATATCTTCAATTATTTTGTTATTGTCGTTCTGAGCCTCCTGAAAAAGGAATTTCGCCTTTTCCATATCTACCTTGGTCCAATCAATTTTTGAAAAGTCAATATAATGATCTTTAGTTTTCATAAAACCTCCGTTTTCTATAGTATACCAAAACTCTTTCAACTGCAAGCTCATTTTTCTTAATTTACAGTTTTAAAAGCCAAAATAAGGGGGAATTTAATACATTTCGATTAGTTGCACCAGAGTAAACACCATGAAAGCTTATTTTCTATCCAGAATCGTCCACAATGGGACTTTATTTGTTGACTATTCTTTACCTCAATAGAACAAAAGCAATGCTTTTTTTTCTTGACCGACCACCTTGAAAACAGCATAATATGATATCCTAAAGAGAAGGAGTATCTTATGAACATATCAATTACCTCAGGAGTGGCCCTCGAAAAGGTAAAAGCTGATGGTCTTACCCTTAAAAATATGGCAAATGATCTTAAAACAACACAAATTTGCATTGCAGCGGTGAATCAAAATGGCCTTGCGCTTCAATATGTACCAGATGGGATCAAGGATATTGATATTTGCATTATAGCAGTGAAACAAAATTCTAGTGCACTTCAATATGTACCTGAAAACCTGAAAGACGAAGTGAAAAAGAAACTTGGATTATCTGAACCAAAGCTCTCTGGGCCAAAGCCCCCTCATTAGGTCTTTTGACGGGGGTATCGGTTTCACCAAAAATCAATTTTACTTCCGCCAAGCTGAATTCCATAACAACCATAAATCTAATACTAACTCATGTTACACAAGATTACTTTTTCAGCAATCATGTTGTTACACTAATACCAATAAAAACCCTAAAAGGAATAATGTCCGTTACTATTTTTCAGGAGATGATGACGTGGAACACATATACCCCACATAAGGCTGTGTATTTTCAAAAAAACTACCATCCATGTGTTTTTGTTTGTTGCTTAACGTATTCATCCGCTTCTTCAAAAGTAGGAAAAGATTCTACAGGAACGCTAGAGCCTGTCAGATTTTTTGTGTAAATGACAAAATATCATTTGAACGGAACCCGTTCATTCCCAAACTCAATGGCGAACTGGTTTAACGCCGCACCCCAATCCCTAATCGGCATCGTCCATCTCTTGGACGCGTTGCGAATCGCCAAGTACAGTATCTTAAGTATAGCGTCATCCGTTGAAAATGACGAGCGGTTTTTAGTGACCTGCCGCAACTGGTAATTCAGCGATTCAACGGCGTTGGTCGTATAAATCGCCCGGCGGATTTCAGGCGGGTATTTATAAAACCCGCTTAAATCAACCCAGTGGTGATCCCATGACTTGTAAATCATCGGGTATTTTTCATTCCATCGATGAGGATGTCCTGGACGCCACGATTCTTCAGTTCGGCTAACACGCCCATCCAAAACTTGGCCCCCTCGTTTTCAGCTATCCAAAGCCCCAATACCTCTTTCTGGCCCTCAAAATCGACCCCCAGGGCCACGTATACGCTCTTGTTGCAGCTTTTGCCGTCCACCCTGCCTTTGACCCTCAGCGCGTCCAGGTACACTATTGCGTACGATGCTTCCAGCGGGCGGTTCTGCCATTCCCTCACTTCCTCCAAAACCTCGTTCGTCACGCGGCTTATCAAATCAGGCGACACTTCGACATTATAGATTTCTTCAAGGTGATCCTGTATTTTGCGGTCAGTCATCCCCCGGGCGTACATCGAAATAATCTGGTTGTTAAAAATCGGCACGCGCTTTTCATGCTTGGGAACTATGATGGGTTCAAAGGTTCCGTTCCGGTCGCGCGGTACTTCTATTGTCGCGCT
>JAIRUQ010000120.1 GCA_031254315.1 Treponema sp. | reverse complement strand
TATACAACTTGTACTAATCCAGTTTACCAAAAACCGTAAAATCATTATAATATCCGCATGGCTAAAATAAACATGAAAACCCCTCTCGTCGAAATTGACGGAGATGAAATGACACGCGTTCTTTGGGAGGTAATAAAAGAAAAACTTCTGATTCCTTTTATTGATCTTAAAACCGAATACTATGATCTGGGGCTTGTAAACCGCGACAATACCAACGATGAAATTACGGTATCGTCGGCGCGGGCAATAAAAAAATACGGCGTTGGGGTAAAATGCGCTACCATTACCGCGAACTCCGCGAGACAGAAAGAATACAATCTTAAATACCTTCATCCAAGCCCTAACGCTACAATCAGGGCGATATTGGACGGAACTGTTTTTCGTAAGCCAATTTCTGTTAACAGAATAAAACCTTCGATCAACACATGGAAGGCTCCAATTGTAATTGGACGCCACGCTTACGGCGATGTTTACAAAGCGTCTGAAATGGAAATTGAAGGTCCGGGCAAGGTGGAACTTGTTTACACAAAGCCTGACGGCACAGAACGCCGCGTGAAAGTAGCGGACTTTGAAGGAAGCGGTATAGTTCAGGGAATGCACAATTTCGATGAATCCATAAGAAGTTTCGCGCGCGCCTGTTTTATCTACGCGCTCGCGGAGAAACTCCCGATTTGGTTCGCTACAAAGGACACAATTTCTAAAATTTATGACGGACGTTTTAAAACAATTTTTAATGAAGTATACGAAACCGAATTTAAGGAAAAATGCGCCGCGGCGGGCATCGAATATTTTTATACATTGATAGATGACGCTGTCGCGCGCGTTGTAAAGGGCGAAGGCGGTTTTCTTTGGGCATGCAAAAATTACGATGGTGATGTTCAAAGCGACATGATCGCCAGCGCGGCGGGAAGTCTCGCGATGATGACAAGCGTGCTTGTCTCGCCTTCCGGCGTTTTTGAATATGAGGCGGCTCATGGCACCGTTCAACAGCACTACTACCGCTGGCAAAAGGGCGAAAAAACCAGTACAAACCCAGCGGCTTTGATCTTCGCGTGGAGCGGCGCGCTCGCGAAAAGAGCGGAACTGGACAATACGCCGGATTTACTGGATTTTTCAAAACGTCTTGAAAACGCGGTGTTAAATGTTATAGAGGATGGAATAATGACGGGGGATCTCGCCAAATTGTCTGATCCAAAGCCGGAAAAGATCCTCAATTCATGGGATTTTATAGACGCTATCGCGGGAAGATTGTAGTTGTTCAGAAACTAAAGTTTCCGAACAACTACATTTAAGTTTTCCTTAACAGTTCCATGGGTTTCAATTTTCCGGCGCGGTAAGCCGGAATCCATGAAGACAGAACCGAACAGAATATCGCGAAAAGCCCTATTAAAAAGACAGCGCCAAAGTCAATAATGATGGGGATTGTCTCAAGATAAAAATCAGGATCGAGAATTTTAATTTCTCCCCCGTTAAAAAGACCGGAAAAAAAACTCAGGGCTTTTTCCAGAGACCTGATAAGAAAATTGATATTTATTCCAATCAGCAATCCCAAAGCAATTCCCAAAATTCCTCCAAACAAACCTGTGAGAAAACTTCCCATAAGAAAAACTTCCGTAACTCCCCTGATATTCGCGCCTGAAAATTTCAATACGGCGATATCCCTTTGGCGCTCAAGAACCAGCATGCTTGTCGCCGAAGAAACATTTACGGCGGCGACAATTACTATCAGAGCCATAATGAAAAGCAAAAGCTGTCTTGTGGACTCGTAGGAACTGTACTGTGAACGTAAAAGGTTTTTCCATGTGTATACGCTGTAGCCGTTTCCCAATTTAAAATACAATTCCCTCATGACATTATCCGCGTTTTTATACGGATCATCGATCTTTACAATAAAATTTTCTGATGATTGATCGGGAGAAAGTACGCGCGAACCGCCTTCGGAACTTACAATGCACCACAAAGCGTCAATTTCATTGTAACCGCATGATAATATGCCACTTACCGTAAAGGACGCCGATCGCGGCAACAATCTTTCATTCTCACCGGTTCTTATTGTCATCAGCCGCACCGTGTCCCCAACCTTAACTCCGATATCAGAAGCTAATGTTTCACCTAACATAACATCGCGGTCTGTACGCGGTTTTTGTTCACCGTCAATAATTTTAAGATAACGCGCGCCGGAGGGATCTTCCCAAAAAGATGATTCTATCGCGCGCACCGTTACTCCGGTTCTCCCGTTTCTTCCCGCCAGTATTCCTGTCCCTTTCTGTTCGGTCCATACGCCTTTGACTCTGTCAACTTCCTTTATTTTTTCAATCGTACTTTCTTTATCTTCCGAATTTATTAATTCAAAAACCTGCAGATGCCCGGTACCCAGTTCAATGTACCGGTCTATTATCCCCCTGATCATTCCATCCGCCACTATAAGAGTTACAATAATAGGAACAAGACTTATGGCGATCCCGGCGGCGGCTCCCCTCAGGTAACGCCCTCCTTCATGCGCTCTGCCCCATAAATAACGGAGCGCGATAAAAAAAGAAACATTCCTTTTCAAGATTGTACTTCCTGTGAAAATTTTCCGTTTTCCAGAAAAAGCTGTATTGAAGCTCTGGAAGCGACTCTGTTATCGTGAGTAACAACTATCAGCGTTTTACGGTGTTTTCGCGCGCCCTCATAAAGCAATTCCGCCACGATTTCGCTGTTTTGGGGGTCAAGGTTTCCGGTCGGCTCATCGGCGAGTATTATCGCGGGATCGTTTACCATTGAGCGGGCTACCGCTACGCGCTGACGTTCTCCTCCGGAAAGCTGTGAGGGAAAATGAGAACTTCTGTTTTCAAGATTTACATCAGCTAACAGCGATCTTGCCCTTTCTATCGCGTCTTTTTTCTTTATTCCCGCGATAAATGCAGGAAGCATGACATTTTCCAGAGCTGTAAAATCCTTGAGTAAATAGTGAAACTGAAAAATAAAGCCGACCCGTTTTGAACGGTAATTGGAAAGTTCTTTTTCCGAAAGGTTTGTAATCTCCTCATCACCGATAAAAACACTTCCTTCATCGGCGAAGTCAAGTCCTCCGATGATATTCAATAGGGTGCTCTTTCCGCTCCCGCTCTGACCGCTTACCGCGACGGAAGCTCCCTCGTCAATCTCAAAGTCTATCCCTCTCAGAATATGAAGCGTCTCAGCCCCTGAAATATAATTTTTTACAATGTTTTTTACCTTTAAAAGGATTTTCTTTTCCGGCACGTCATTCATAACGCAGTACCTCCGCCGGTTGAATATTTATAACTTTTCTTGAGGCAAACCATGCCGCCAAAAGCGCTGATAAAAAACCAAACATAAAAATCAATGTCACTTCCAGAGGCAAAATCCTTGAAGGTATTTCCTTAATATAAAAAACAGCCGGTGAAAAAACAGCGAAATTATCGGTCCATCCCGCTCCGAAGAAACCAGCGATTATATTGAGTAGTCCTATAAAAAAATTAACGATACCTTCAACCAACGAAAAAAAAGTTGATATATTTGACGCGACAATAAGCCCAAGGACAAGTCCTATAAACGCGCCTGTAAAACCGATTATTCCGCCGTCGCACACAAACACAAAACGAACCGCGTTTTTCGCTCCTCCGACAGCCCGCAAAAGCCCGATTTCCTCACTGCGTTGCAAGACTGACCTTCTCTGCGCCTGAAAAATATTCAAGCCTACTACCAAAAATATCAATCCTACAAGTATAAACATAAAGAGTTTTTCCGTTCTAAGCGCGCCAAAGAAAGAGCGGTTATAATCCCGCCAGCTTGATATACTGATATCTTCATAACCTTCCGCCGACAATTTTTTTAACGACTGATCAAAGACAAGTCCGTCATTGAAACGATTTACAAGTTTAATTCCCAATTTCAGCTCACTTTCATTTAAAATAAACGCGGGACTCCCAATATTTAAAAAAGCCCAGCTGTAATCGTATTCGTAGAAACCTGTTCTGAAAATTCCCCTGATTTCATAATTGTTCAATCCTGAGTTTTCATCTTCCGCAGATAAAATGCCTGTAATTGAAAAAAGCGTTACCTCATCTCCAACGCTAAGGCCGAGCCTTCGGGCAAGCTCGGTTCCCAACAATATATAATTGGTTTGTGAAAGATCAAAAAAACCGTCTTCAAAATCCAGTCTGTTTTTCATTTTCCTGTCGACTTCCGCCGCGTCTTGATTCAATCCCCTTGTAAATACAGCCTGCTGACCTGATCTTTTTCCCCTTGCCAAAGCCTGAAATTCCATAAAGGGAACAGCCGCCTCTACTCCGGGAATTTCCAGCATGAGCCGTTGTAATTCGCCGGTCTTTTCCGGAGGAAAAGATTCCAGACGCAAATGATATGAAGATATTTCCAGAATACTCTCGATAAAACCAAGCTGGAATCCGTTCATTACAGCGATAATCACAATCAACGCGAGAACTCCTGTAGCGATTCCGAGGACTGCCAGAACGGGAGAGTTGCTTCGTCCCTTAAAAATATATCTTGACGCGACAAATAATATCCAGTTTTTTTTCAACGGTTCTCAACCCTTGTCTCAGAGATTTTTCTTCCATCTTCCCATACGGCCCTAAGCACAACAACGTTGTTAATATAAAGTTCCTCAATATCGGTTTTCCCTTCCGTGTGTACAATCCGTTCAAGAATTCCATTTTTGAAATTTCTTTCCAGAATTCTGTCTCCGGAAGAATCATAAACATATTCAGCCAGATATTCAGTATCACCTTCTCTTTTTAAGGTTGAAATAATACGATCGTTTGACCATGTATTTGTGATAACCCAGATAATAGCGCCATTTTCATCATAAAGCGTTTGAGATAAAATCCTGCTCCTTTCATCCGTCGAGTAAACAATTTTTTCATCTTTGTATACATAAACTTCTCCAAAGAATTCGGGATATGAATTCAATTTTTCTCCCAGCAATTCCTTTATGTGCGCCGCGTCGGATAAATCTCTTGGGAAGGAAATTCTTAACGGCTCATTTGAAAGAGAGATTTTACTTTCACGATAGAACACGCGCTCAACCGCTCTTAAAAACAAAGAACGGTTGTACCTGAGTAAATCAGCGTAAGCCCGGACGTAGTCTCCCCCATTATCATCTTCTTCCCATAAATAAACCGTTGAACTGATTAATAAATTATCCTTAAAATCATAGTCCGTTCTGGTTTTTAACCCATTATCAAAAAAGCTGTATTCAGAAATTAAATATGATCTGTCATTGTAGATTTCGATAAAACCAGATAATTTTTTTTCGTTGTCATCACTTGAAACAGTTGATTCCGGTTCCAAAAAAACACCGATGGCCCTTGATGTTCCGTTTCTGTCCCTTAATACCCATTGCGTACGCGTATGATTGCTTTTTTCATAAAGAATCCTGACTTCAATAAAATAATCCTCATTGTAAAACGGAATTAAATTTTTATGTAATTTTTCTTTCCGTACAAAACTGATTAAAAGCGCGTATTCATTTCTAAGCGCGACGACCCCTGATGACACTTCCTCAAGCGCCATACCCCCCTTATTTGAGCGATACCAGCGCGCCGGTTTAACCCAATCGGGTATTCCCCTGGAGCTTTCATAAATAATGGAATAATCATCCGGAAATCCGGTTTCATCATTTACAGCGGATCTATTTCCGGCGAAGGGAGAGAAAAGGTCGGTCTCCTGCGTCACTGCGATAAAACCCGCAAAGAGAAGCAAAACCATAAAAACCGGTAATAATATTTTATTTTTCAATTCCCGTAAATTCCCTTGAAAATTTTTGAGGATCAAAGATATCAATGTCCCCGTATTTTTCACCTGTACATATATACGCGACAGGTAATCGCAAATCAGACGCCAGCGAGAAAACTACTCCGCCTTTCGCCGTCGAATCATATTTTGTAAGAATAATTCCGTCAAGATTAACCGCTTCGTGAAATATTTCAGCCTGAGTATACGCGTTTCTTCCGGTTGTCGCGTCCAACACAAGATATTTCAGATAACACGCGTCACCGGCTTTTTGCTCAACTACCCTGTCTATCTTGCGCAATTCTTCTACCAGCGCTGATTTTGTGTGCATTCTGCCCGCGGTATCGGCGATAACAAAATCATAACCCGAAAGAGCCGCCTCAAGCGCGTCAAATACCACAGCCGCGGGATCCCCTCCGTGCTTGTGCGCTATTACGCGCGTATTGAGTTTTTGTCCGTGGATTTTAAGCTGATCAATCGCCGCCGCCCTGAATGTATCGGCGGCGGCGAGAATTGTCTTTTTTTTGTATTTTTCTCCGTATAAAAAAGCCAGTTTCGCCGCGGTAGTAGTTTTGCCAACTCCGTTTACGCCGAGAAGAAGGATCGCCGTAAGTTTATTTTCCATTTCAGGATATACAGGCGTTTTTGCCTTGCGTAACTCATCTTCGAGTAACAGAGCGAGTTTTTCAGGTAACGTTTCGGCTTTTTCTTTTTTGCATTGTTCTTTTAAAATGTCTGTGGTTTTTACCGCCTGTGACGCGCCAAAATCACCTTCAACCAGCAAATCACACAGATCATCAAACAATTCATCACAAAGATCGGATCTCGCGGAAAAAAAATCTTTCAGTTTTTCGCCAAATTTCATTTAACTCCGCCTTCCTTTGAAATGGGTGTCGAACCCCTGTTGGCGATGTAGATATATCTGCCCATAAAAAATAAATCGATAATGGCGGCTACGCCCAAAGTGATCATAGCGCCCCTGCTTATATTGTACATTCTGGTATTTCTGCCATAAAAATTTTCGTTATACGCGCCTGTCTGGTTAAAGTCGTAACTAATGGCGTTATTAAAGCTTACAAATGTCTGGTATGTGATCCACGCGGCGATACCGGCAAGCCACGTTCCGCCCCATGACCAGTAAAACATTCGCCGCGCCTTGTCCAATTGCCCTTTCGCGGAAGGTATACCGGTACGTAACTGCATGGAATTAAAATAATCAGATTCAGCGGGGGTCTGAAAAGCGATTGTACCTCTTGAGTTATCAGATGATAATAGTTCAATAAAATCCATTTGATTTACGGGAAGGCGCAGTGTCAACGGAGCCTCACCGACAAATAACGCGCCATGGTAAACATTACCGAATGAAAATCCTGAAATTTCAACATTGCCGTATTCAACCGGCCATAGTCTTATATTGATATCCGTATATTCACCCGGGAAAAGCTCAGTATCAAAGGTTAAACTTTCATGATCGGGCGCGGAGGCGGTAATGGTTATCATTCCGGGCATGTGTTCCATACCGGAAATTTCTCCTCTTCCCGCGAATGATCTGTTTATAAGAACCAGAGTATCTTCAGGTTCGGCGTTTACGGTTAAAACAGCGGGTTCATTGCCGGAAAGCACAATTACAAGGCGTCGCATAATTTCCGCCATCGCGCTGTCAAGATCGTTATGTGAAAATATTATGCTGTCTTCCCAGATAAATGACCGGGTATATATCGTATAGAGTTTCCATGAAACGATAAATCTTTCATGAAATTCAACAATTGAGCCTGTAAGAACAGCGTCAGATTTATGATCCATACAGAATTTGTATTCGTTGCCGGGAACAGGCGCGTCAGGAAATTTAAATTCATGATTGTCAGCGGACAGATTAAATAACGGTTCATTATCTACAAAAGGAACGTTATTGTCGGCTTCTTTAAAAACAAGACGGAGTTTTTCTATCTCACCGTCAATTTTCACGATATTTCTGCGGTATTTCCATTCGGGGTCTCCCCTGTACAGCGCGAGAGAGCGTTCATTCAATTTGGTTTCCAGCGCTTTAGCCGCGTTCGTACGCGCGCGCGCCCACGCGGCGGCTTCATAATAGGCATATTCTGAAGAAACACGGGTGCGGTAACTGATTGTATCGATATTTTCAACCAGTTTTCTCATAACAGTATTAGCGACACTCTTTTTATTTTGAGCGAGAGAAGAGGAATCAAAATTGGCAACGCACAAAAGCCATTGATCTTTTTTGGTTTCAGATTCAGTTTCTTCTACACTGCCCAGCGCGAAAAGAACCGGGTAATATGAGAATAATAAAATTAAAACTAAAACCTTACTTTTCAATTCGACTCCTGCCGCGCGCGCCAGTTAAACCTCAAATATTCCTCGATGAATGGGTCTATATCCCCGTCCATAACCGCTTGTATATTTCCCTTCTCAACCTTTGTTCTGTAATCTTTTACCATTGTATACGGTTGAAACACATACGACCTTATCTGATTGCCCCATGAAATGTCCTTCTTCTCCTGCGAAAACTTCGCGTTCTCTTTTTCTTTTTCCTGACGGTAATGTTCATAAAGCCGCGCTTTAAGTATGCTCATCGCTGTCGCGCGGTTTTTAATTTGACTGCGTTCGTTCTGACAGGCGACAACAATTCCGGTTGGAAGGTGCGTAAAACGAACCGCGCTGTCCGTCTTGTTTATGTGCTGACCGCCCGCGCCGCCTGAACGGTAGGTGTCTACGCGCAGGTCTTCGGGTCTTATCTCAACTTCTATTGTATCATCAATAACGGGAAATATGTAAACAGAAGCAAACGATGTGTGCCTGCGCGCGTTAGCGTCAAACGGGCTGATCCTGACAAGACGGTGCACGCCCGACTCGCCTTTCAAGTAACCATAAACCCATTCACCGTCAACGCGGCAGGTAGCGGATTTTAACCCGCCTTCGGCTTCCTGACGGTCAACTTCTTCAACGGTGAAGCCCTTCTGTTCCGCCCAGCGCAGATACATACGGTAGAGCATCTGTGTCCAATCGCAGGCTTCTGTTCCGCCCGCTCCCGAATGTACCGAAAGAAAGCAACCGGAGTTGTCAAGTTCTCCGCTCATAAGTTCAAAAAGATTTTGTTTTTCGTAACCGGCAATTAAGCCGTTCAACGCCTTTTCGATATTTGCCGTCTCGCTTTCGTCCTTTGCTTCTGTGGCAAGTTCAAAAAGAGTTTGTAAATCTGTTATTTCATCACGCAGGGATTTCCAAGGTTCATAACGGTTTTTTAGGCTTTTAAGAGCCGTCATCGTTTTTTCGACCGTCTCCTGATCATTCCAGAAACCGCTCTCCGCGGTTTTGGCTTCTATTTCAGCTATTCGCCGGGGGAATTCAGCGTCTTCAAAGACGCCTCCATGTTTCATTAATTTTTTTCTGTAAATCGTCAATGGGTGAGCCAAGCTCTGAAAGTGTCATATTAACTCCTAATAGTCTTATATATTGAGGATATATGAAAAATGAAGGAAATTCAAGGTGATATAGCATATTAGCCTGAAAATCGGTATTCTTACCATATATGGACAAATTAATCATCAAGGGAGCGCGCGAGCATAACCTAAAAAACATCGATCTGGAACTGCCTCGTGATAAACTCATTGTAGTATCGGGGCTCTCCGGTTCAGGCAAAAGCTCTCTGGCGTTTGACACAATTTTCGCCGAGGGGCAGAGGCGCTATGTTGAAAGCCTGTCCGCCTACGCGAGGCAGTTTTTGGGGCGCATGGACAAGCCCGATCTGGACTACATCGAAGGGCTTTCCCCGGCAATTTCCATTGAACAAAAAACAACCCATCGCAACCCGCGCTCCACAGTCGGCACTGTAACTGAAATCTACGATTACTACCGCCTTCTCTACGCGCGGATTGGAGTGCCCCACTGCCCCGTCTGCGGAAAAGAAATCCGCGAACAGCCTGTTGATTCTATTATCGAGACGATTTTGCAGTTCAAGGAAGGGGCAAAGATTCAACTGCTCGCGCCTGTCATTCGCGGAAAAAAAGGCGAGCATCAAAAAATACTTGAGGACGCGCGTAAAGCGGGTTTTGCGCGCGCGAGAATAGACGGCGTTCCTGTCAATCTTGATGAAAGTATTAAACTTGATAAACAAAAAAAGCACTCAATAGAAATTATTGTTGACCGCCTTGTGATTGGAAAGGCAGTCCGCGCGCGATTAGCGGAGTCCGTAGAAACCGCATTGCAAACAGCGGATGGACTGATGATTGTGCTGGTCAACGAAGACGGAAAAAACAGCGAACAAATTTTTTCACAGAAAAATTCCTGTCCGGACTGCGGCGTTTCAATTCCTGAATTACAGCCGCGGCTTTTTTCGTTTAACAATCCCTTTGGAGCGTGTACGGGCTGCTCGGGGATAGGATCAAAACTTGAGTTCGATCCAAACCTTGTAATCCCCGACCGCACACTTTCATTTAATGAAGGAGCCGTTATCCCCTACAATCCCGACGCGGCATGGAACCGCAGTCGTTTCCAAAGCCTCGCGAAGCATTATCAGTTCAGTCTTGATACGCCATTTAACAAACTGCCAAAAAAAATAGTAAACGCGATTCTTTACGGAAGCGATGACGATATAAAAGTGCGTTATGTGAACCGCGAAGGCACGAGCCATTTTGAATATCAGGCGCAATTTCAGGGAATACTCGAAGAACTTAAACGCCGCTATGTTGATACCCAATCAACAGGCGTAAAAGACTGGCTTGAAAAGTTTATGAGCCAAAAACCATGCGAAGATTGCGGCGGCAAACGCCTTAAACCGGAAGTGTTAGCTGTAACTGTCGCAGGTAAAAACATCTGGGAGCTTTCCCGGCTTTCTGTAACGGACTCATTAAACTTTTTTGAAACCGTAAAAATGAGCAAGAACGAAAAAAAAATCGCCCATCAAATCTTAAAAGAAATAAACGCACGTCTTGGCTTTATGCAAAACGTGGGTCTCGATTACCTCAGTTTGGAGCGCAAGGCTTCTACTCTCTCAGGCGGTGAAGCCCAGAGAATAAGACTCGCTACACAAATCGGATCAAGTCTTGTGGGCGTTCTTTACATCCTAGATGAACCGTCAATTGGGCTTCACCAGAGAGACAACCAGCGGCTCATCGACACGCTGTTGTATCTGCGCAACCTTGGCAACACGTTAATTGTAGTCGAACATGACGAGCAAACTTTGCGAACAGCGGATCACATCGTCGATTTGGGACCGGGTGCAGGCGTTCACGGTGGATATGTTGTCGCTCAAGGAAGCCCCGAAAATATAATGAAAGTAAAAGAGAGCCTGACAGGTCAGTACCTCGCGGGCGTTCTAAAAATTGACATTCCAAAAGAGCGCAGAAAAGGAAACGGCGCGTTTATTAAGATGAGAGGGGTAAGCGAACACAATCTAAAAAACATTAATGTTGATATTCCGCTTGGGATTTTTACCTGCATTACCGGAGTTTCAGGCTCAGGAAAATCTACTCTTCTCTCCGACGTTTTATATCCCGCTCTCGCTAACAGAGTTTACGATTCCAATCACACCGAGGGCGCGTATAAAAAACTTGACGGCGACGAATACATCGACAAGGTAATTGATATCGATCAAAGTCCCATTGGCAGAACGCCGCGTTCAAACCCGATCACCTACGTTGAAGGGTTTACCGCAATCAGGGATATGTTCGCCAATCTGCCTGAATCAAAAATGAGGGGTTACAAGCCCGGACGCTTTTCGTTTAATGTGCATGGCGGCAGGTGCGAAAATTGCGAAGGGGACGGCACGATCAAAATCGAGATGAACTTTTTGCCGGATGTTTACATAACGTGCGATGTGTGCCAAGGAAAAAGATTTAACAGGGAGACCCTTGAAATCCGCTACAAAGGGAAAAATATCAGCGAGGTACTGGACATGACTATCGAGGAAGCCGCTGTTTTTTTTGCTCCAATTCCGCAGATTGCGCGCAAGATGCAGACGCTTCTTTCTGTCGGATTGGGTTATGTGAAACTTGGTCAGTCAGCGCTTACCCTTTCCGGCGGAGAGGCGCAGAGGGTAAAGCTCGCACTGGAGCTTTCAAAACGCTCAACAGGCAGAACTCTCTACATTCTGGATGAACCGACCACAGGGCTTCATTTTGCCGATGTAAAGCAGTTAATGGACGTAATTCAACGGTTGGTAGATCAGGGAAATACTGTTATAATGATAGAGCATAATCTTGACGTACTCTTACAAGCCGATCACATCATCGACCTTGGACCGGAAGGCGGTGAAAGGGGCGGACAGGTAATCGTAACGGGTACGCCTGAACAAGTCGCAAAGTGCGGCGCTTCTTACACAGGCGCTTATATCGCGGAAATGCTGAAACGATGCGTAAGCAGAAATAGCGGACAAAAGAGCGCGAGAAACAGGAGAAAATGAAAAATAAGCGGATTTTTCTGTTATGTTGTTTTCTTTCTCTTTCAACGCTGTTATACGCGCAGGAAAGTACGGTTGAAACAGAGGAACAAATTGAAGTGCAGACGGAAGATCAACTTGCCGAAGGCACAGACGATGAAACAGAACAAACTGCCGTAGAAGCCTCCCCATTAACCCGCCGCCTTGAAATGGAAATAAGAACTTCGACATTAAGCGAACTTGCGGCATGGAGCCGCTCTCTTGGGCTTTCAGAAGGCGGTACAAGAGCGGAACTTGCTACACGCATAAGAAATCATCTTGAACTGCCTACCCCTCAGGGACAGGACGAAGCCAGCCGTAAAACAATAACGATAGAATCAGCTCAAAGCAGTGAATATTTTACAATAGATGTAATTGACGAAGACTACGCAAGGCTAAGGGGAGATGTGAGGATCAAGCTTAAGGACGGAGAGGCTGTTCACACAATTACCGCCGGTGAAATACTTTTTAACCGTACAAGAAATATACTTACCGCAAGGGGAGGGGTAGTATATGAAAAAGTAGAGGCTGATAAAACAGAAACATTTAGAGGAGAGAATATAACTGTCAACATTGACAACTGGTCAAGTACTTTTCTTGACGGAAGCACCATACACAGCAGTAGCGGCGAAATAGCGTATCTGTTTTCAGGAGCTGTAATTTCCCACAGCGACGAGGATGTTACTATTCTTAGCAATGCCCAAGTATCCAACGCAAACAGTGACGAACCATATTGGTCAATAAGCGCGTCAAGGATTTGGCTTCTTCCCGGATCGGATTTCGCCATTCTTAACGCAGTCTTAAAGGTAGGAGAAATTCCGGTTTTATATATACCGTTCTTATATTACCCGACAGACGAAATGATTTTTCATCCTGTTATCGGATACCGTAGCAGAGAAGGCGGCTTTATTCAGACTACAACTTATATTTTAGGGCAACCAAAAGCTGACGAAGGTCAATCAAGCTCTATTAATGCAATCTTCGGGAACACTGGTGACGCGGAAAAAGAACGACAGGGAATATTTCTTCGCAGTACAGGGAAAAAAAAGATAGCTCAGGATGAGGTCAGTCTTAGAGCGTTATTCGATTATTATGTTAATTTGGGAACATATCTTGGGATTGAACTTTATGTCCCAAGGAAAAATATCTTCAATCCATTAAACTTGACTCTGGGCATTGGCTTTACCAGAACTATTTCACCTAATACAGACTATAACCCATTCGCGCCAAATTATGACGGCACTTTTGAACAGAACCATTCAAATTTTTTATCAATACCTGTCCCATTCCGTTATCAGATGGCATTTAATAGTAGACTCAGCGGAGCGTACGGAAGCTTTGGCTGGGATTTCTCCTATTATTCCGATCCTCGTATGACCAATGACTTCGATCCCAATAAGCGCTCAGAAACAATGGATTATATGAATATGATTCAACAGGGAAGTTTGTTTGACGATGATGGCTTGTCAGATGATGGTAGCCCCGCAACGCCTAAGTGGAACATATCTGGAAGCCTGACTCCGCCTGTCAAAAATCTTCCTTCGTATGTTCCCGGAATATCAATTAACAATATATCTACGACATTGACATTTAAATCCTTAACAGATGCTTCTGTCAATGCATACGCCCCGGAAAGACTTTTCTTTGTACCTGATAAATTAATAATTTACAGTCTCTCAGGCACAATCTGGGGAACCCCCTTTTCTACCGGCGGAACACAATCGCAGACAAATACGGGAGCAACCACAGAACAAACGCCAAAAGACCCGCTCGCAGATATCGGCTCTCCTGTTCCTCCATGGACAACAGATGACAGCACGCAAACAATAACAGTACCTGATATAATAACACCTCCGGCGTTAAGCCAGACCTTCAATTTACCAGGAACCGGAAATACAAAAGTCAGTATTGATTATCGTTTATTACCGACTAGCTCTTCAGAACTTCAATTCATGTCCAGAAACTGGAAGACATACAGTGATGTGGACTGGGGCGAAGCTGAATCTATCCTTACAGCTTTTGGAGGTAACGGTAATCTCAATCTTCGTATAGATCATTCAACAGGCTTATTTAGTAATACAATAACTCTTTCCGGTAGCGGTGCGTGGCATGAATACACTTACTTGAACGAAGAAGTGTATGCTGATCCTATCACAGGAAATATTGATGAAGATAAAATGGAAGAAAAACGAAGGTCTCAGTATAGTCAGACAAATTACGCTACCTCTTATGCGTATAACGGTACATTAAGACCTTTATATGCGGATCCCATATTTGCCCAGACAAGTCTTCAATATAATTTAATAAGTACGCTGGTAAGATCGAGAAGGTATTCAGACGGTAACATACCGGAGCTTACCCCAATATGGGGTTCATGGGTAAAGGAACGCACAAACGAAAATATATATGGGCTAACCAGTCACTATCTTTCAGCAAACCTTGTAGCAAAAATTATGGACAAGAATCAAGAAATTAAAGTTACCGCGAATCTGCCTCCCTTGGACGGATCAATTACAACCAATGCTATATTTAGGGCATGGATTTCCACAACCGATATAAGATTTGCCATTGAGAAACCGGAAAACAGTGACACATGGAAATTCAAGCAACCAGGCTTACAATTTATAGAAACTCTCACATTTGGACCAAAAGCTTCATTCTTATATAATATGGTAATTAATCCCGAAGAAAACAACGAAATTACTTCTATAAGAGCAACTCTGGCGTTATGGGGTTTTACAACAGAATTCACAGCAATAAGGGACATCCCTTCTGTTTTTGTGCCGGATAATCCTTCAAACCCTTCTCTTGGCGGAGCATGGGATCAGCAGGGAGAAAAAGACCTTATACCCTCTTTATTAAAATTCTCCTATAACCGCCAATTACCAAGCACAAAGATATTTAATAACCGCGTCAATTTAAACTATAATCTCAACACATCGCTTAACTTTAATTTACAACAACCTACCGATTCAAAATTTGAGTTAACGCTTTCACTTATCATGGATGTTACCAAATTTTGCACGATTACGCTGTCGGCAAACTCCACAAATTCTGTCATTTGGCGTTACTTTAAGGGTGTTCCGGGAATGGAAGATTTAACATCGATGTATGCTGACGGCGAGCAGAACAACTTGTTTATTGATTTAATTGACTCATTTAATTTTTTTGATGAAACAAGACGGCGCAGAACAGGGTTTAAAATGCAAAACTTCGACCTAAAAATCGAACATCTTTTAGGTGACTGGACGGCAAATTTGAGTATTACTATGTACCCTTACAGAAACCAACATACACCCATACAGAGAGTAGAAATAACAAGTGATATTTCTTTTACGTTAAGATGGACGCCAATAAAAGAGATAAAATCAGAAATAAATTACCGAGGGGAAACCAACAGGTGGCAAATACAATAACAGGTTACTTGACGGTCAAGTTTATATGGATATAAAATCATCTTAAGGGGTTTATTTGGAGGACGGGATAACTATAACTTTTAACAACAGGGACTTGCTTTCCGGGATTTGCGGCGTAAATGACGGAAATCTCAGGATAATGGAGGGTTCCCTGGGCGGCTTTATCACCGCAAGGGGCAACGAAATTCACTTTGAAAGCCAAGACGAAGACGGGGTTAAACGTTTTAGAACAATGATGGACAACCTTATCACTACCGTAAAAGAGGGGGAACAGCCGTCCCCTGAATATATCCGCGCCCTTGCGGAGGAATTGCCCTTTTCGCGGGAAGAGACGCCAGACAAGGGAAGCGCCGTTTTCCGCGATTCCATGATTCAAATCCCGCATGGCTTTAACCGGGTCTATCCGCGCAGTAAAAACCAAGCGCTGTATATCCGGGACTTGAGGGAGAACGAAATATGCTTCTGCATAGGTCCTGCCGGAACAGGTAAAACCTACCTTGCGATCGCCCATGCCATGCAAATGCTACTTTCTAAAAAAATGCGAAAACTTGTCCTTACGCGCCCAGTGGTAGAAGCGGGTGAAAACCTCGGCTTCCTTCCCGGCGACCTCGCCCAAAAAATCGATCCGTATCTAAAGCCGCTTTACGACGCGATGGAATCCCTTGTCCCTTATGACGTAATCAACAAAATGGAAGAAACCCGCTCTATAGAGATCGCGCCATTGGCGTATATGAGGGGGCGCAGTCTTAACGATTGCATGGTAATTTTAGATGAAGCGCAGAACACAACCAAAGAACAGATGAAAATGTTTTTGACAAGAATAGGATCGGGCACGCGGGCAATAATCACAGGAGACAGCACTCAAATAGATTTGCCGCGTAAATCAGATTCAGGGTTATTACATGCCCTTGAAATTTTAAGAGAAGTTGAGGGGCTTAGTTTTTCTTTCCTTCACACATGCGATGTAGCGCGTAACCCCCTCATAAAAAAAATAATACAGGCGTATAATGAAAATGAATCTTAACCCATTAAACAAAACCATATCCCCGTTTTTTCAACGACTGCGATCGGGTCCCGCTATTTTTAGCTCCGTATTGTTCGTAATAGCGACAATTGTAATAATTTACAACGGAAACGAAAGATACATAAACAATATAAACGGTTATGAAGCAGGCATGGTCGCAGACCGCGATATTATCGCTCCTGCCGCATTATCATTCCGCGACGAAGAAGCTACTCAACAGCGTCTTGAAATCGCGCTAAAGCAAGTCCCCGCTGTATTTTGGTTTTCTGACGAAGCAAATACAAATATGCTCAATTCATGGAATGCTTTTTGCGATTTCGCAGACATTCACGCTGAAGGTAGCAGAGTAGCGGCAAAGACAGCAATAGAAGAAGAATATCCCGGTATTCTTTCCGGTGAAACACTTGATACATATTTAGCCGCTTCTTCCCGTTCTGCTTTTAGAGATTACGGCGCAGAGGCTCTGAACACGATTATGAACAGCGGCATTTTTTCATATCATCATGATGAGATAAGAGGGTACAATAGTGATTTCGCGGAACTGCTAAGATTTTCAGAGGCAGGCTCACAGCGTGAGATTGTTTTTTATGAGGGAATAATTACCATAGCGGGCGTACGCGACGCACTCAGAGAAATTGCCAGAGCAATGAATGTACCGGTTCAATTCAAAAACATAGCCGTTGATCTCCTGCGCCCGTTTATAAGGGAAAATGTGTTTTTTTCACACAGCGAATCGCAAAAAAGTCTTGAAGAGACAAGGGAAATGACACCTCCTGTTATAAGAAACATAGAGCTTGGCAGAAAAATTATAAGAAAAGGTTTTATTATAACAGAATCAGAAATTGAAGAATTAAACGCTCTTTATTTAGCGTCCCCAAAAAGAGACCCGCGCAACACTATCGGGAATATTTTCCTTGTACTGCTTGTGTTTATACTGTTTGTTGTTTTACTCGGACGAAAAATAGTTGGAAGGGACATGAGCAACAGCGAACGCTATCTGCTCGCCGCCCTTGTCGGCTCCTACATAATAGGAGCTGTGCTGTTAAAAAATCTTTCTCCGGGCTTTGAGGGTTTCCCCGTATCTCTTTCAATACCCACCGCTCTTTTTATAATGATAATCTCTGTCTTTATGGGAACAAGACCTGCGATGATTATCGCCCTCGCTCTTCCTTTAGGAGCGTACTTCGCGGGAGCATTCGACAACAGTTCATATATAATCGCCCTTGTTTCAGGAGTGGCGGCATCTACCGTACTTCATAAAGCAAAAAACAGAATGAGCCTTATAAAAGCAGGACTTGTAATTGCTGTTGTAAATTGTCTTGCGGTGATCGTAGTTATGCTCATCCGTCAAGACAGCATTTATACATACCCTGCCATGCTCTTCTGGGCGGCGTTAAACGGTATTGCGTGCGGTATGTTGACAATTGGTTTCTTGCCTCCGCTGGAACACGCGCTCAACGCGGTAACACCTTTCAGACTAATGGAGTTGTCGGATTTGAACGCTCCTGTCCTAAAAAAATTATTCACAACAGCGCCCGGAACTTACAGCCATTCATTGATGGTTGCCAACCTCGCCGAACAGGCGTGTCAGGACATAGGCGCGAACGCTCTTCTTGCCCGTGTCGCCGCTTATTACCACGACATCGGAAAAATGGACAATCCCGACTACTTTATAGAAAACCAAACCGATCACAACAGGCACGATGAAATCGCGCCACGCCTTTCGGCTACAATAATCAGAAGCCATGTAAAACTTGGTGTAGAAAAAGCCCTCAGTCTTGGACTTCCAAAAGACGTGATTTCAATTATCGCCGAGCATCACGGCAATTCAATAATTTCGTGGTTTTACAACAAAGCGACAGAGCAGGAAGTAACCGTAAGCTCCGAAGATTTTTCTTATCCCGGAAGCCCTCCCCGTTCAAAAGAATCGGCTATCGTAATGCTTGCCGATATAACCGAAGCCGCCGTGCGCACACTGAACAAGCCCACGGCAAGCAAGATCGACAAATTTATCCAACAACTTTTTGAAGCAAAAATCGATCATGGTCAGCTTTCTGAATCCGACCTTTCCTTCCGTGATCTTGAAATTATAAAAAAATCATTTGTAAGGGTACTCACAGGATATTATCATTCAAGGATTGAATATCCAAAACAGCAAAAAGAGGAAAAGGATGAATAGTGTAGCAATCAATGCTGAAGAAGTCCCCCTGCCTGACTGGAGTAATTCCGTAAACTGTTTTACCCTCAAAGTATTAGACGAAATAAAGCGCGACAACTGGGAAGTTTCGATCCTTTTTTGCGGCGATAAAACGATCACCGGATTGAACACCCAATACAGAAACAAGGCTGAAGCTACGGACATTCTTTCTTTTAATCTTGGCGAAACCATAAAAGACGGCGATAAATCAATCTATTTACCGGGAGATATTGTCATTTCTCTTGAAACCCTGCGCGAAAACGCAGGAATATTCAAAATATCGCAGGATGAGGAGTTACGCAGACTGCTAATTCATGGTATTCTTCACTTAGACGGAATGGAGCACAAGACTCATGATAGCTCTGAGCCAATGCTCGTATTACAGGAGGAAATTCTGGAAAGGCTAAAGGATGAACATATTATCCCTGTTGGAGGAGAAAATTGAAAAACCCCTTTAAGATAAACTCACAGGCAATAAAGGAGCTTGAAGAGGATCAGCAGGAGATGATCCGAGGGGTTGTCGAATTGTCGGGAACCACCGTTAAAGAAATAATGGTTCCAAGAACAGACACCGCTTTTCTTTCCGCTGACGCTTCAAAAGAAGAACTGCTTACCTGCATCTGTGAGAGCGAACATTCCCGTTTCCCCGTATATAAGGACACTGTCGATAATGTAATAGGAATTCTCCATGTCAAGGACGCGCTGAACGTACTTATAAGCGGCAAGCCCTTTGACATTAAAGATATGGTAAGAAAACCATTTTTTGTTCCGGTCTCCAAACACATAGACGATCTTCTGCGTGAACTGCGTCGAAAAAAAATGCACATTGCCGTAGTGGTGGACGAATACGGCGGAGTATCGGGAATTGTGTCTATGGAAGACATCATCGAAGAAATAATCGGAGACATTCAGGATGAATTTGATCATGAGACCGATGACGTGATGGAACTTGAGGAGGGGACATGGCTTTGCGACGCAAGGGTAAATCTTGGCTTTCTCGCGGAAGAGACAAACCTTGAGCTTCCCGTTGACGATTTTGACACCCTTGGCGGCTTTGTTTTTGACCTTTTTGGCAAAATACCCGTCAAGAACGAAAAAATCGAATATAAAGACTATGTTTTTATCATCCATGAAATGGACGGGCACAAAATTAATTCGATAAAAGTTGTTACTCATAAGAAGGATTAGTTGTTTTTTTAGGGGAGGGAACAATGTCCAAAAAATTAACCGAATCGAAGCAGAAAAGCAAAGTAACTCTGCCATCGGGAATTAAAAGTAAATCTTATAACGGTTTTAATATAAGCGCGTTTTTAGTCATTTTTATGTTACTATTTAGTACATTTTCGCTTAATGCCCAGAATCAGGCATCCTCGGCGGCGTACTATGAACGCGGCAGAAATTACATGGCGGACGAAAACTGGTATTCCGCTGTTGAAGCCTTCCTTGAGTGCGTAAGGCTCAACCCTGCCCATGCCGAGGGAACTGCCGCCATTGCTGAATGTTACTACGAGCTTGCAGAATTTGACGAGGCTCTTAGTTGGGTAAGAAAGGCAAGACAGCTCGCTCGCACTAATATGTCTGTCGCGAACTTGGAAGTTTTTTCCCTTATCGCCCTTGGTCAGCTTGATACCGCGTCCGCTCGTGTCAGCGAAATCCTCGCGGTAGAGCCTTACAACAGAGAAGCCCTGTTTGCCGCAGGAGAACTTGACATTGCGCGTAACAGACCGTCCGAAGCTCTGCTTCGCTACCGTGACGCCGTGCGGCGTTATCCTGATGATCGCAGACTTTTAATTTCACTCGCCCTTGTTACACTTTCTTTGGGGGACGGCGATACTGCCCTTACATACATAAACAGCGCTCTTACTCAGCATCCCGGCGATTATCGTGTCTTTTATTACGCCGCTTATATTTATTCAATGAACAACAGAGTTACAGACGCTATCCGTTACGCCGAACGCTCCCTTTATTACAAACCCGGTCATGAGCCATCCCAATCCCTTATGGCAACTCTGCGTTACCGTAACGGTGAATATGAAGAAGCCGCCCGTATTTGCGATGTTTCCATTGCGAGTAACAGACAGGATATGAGCGCGTGGTACTTAAAAGGATTATCTTTTATAAGACTGGGACGTACCGCTGAAGCGATAACTGTCCTAAGTACCGCTATTTCGATTAACGAAAATGATGAGTTTATCCGCGCGATACTGGAAGAGGCTCTCATCTCCTCTACCGCCCTTGAAGATCAGCGCCGTGCGAGGTTCGCAACATGGCATTTTAACAAGGCAAGAAATTTCCGCCAGCGCAACTTGATTGAACAGGCTCTCTTTGAATACCGCAGAGGTTTAAGGCTCAATCCGTTTTCAGCGGACAGGCGTGAATACGCTGAACTGCTCAGACTGCAAGGCTATCCCGCCCGCTATCTTGAGGAGCTGTACTTTTTGCAGGATCAGGGCGTGACGGATCGCAATTTAACTGACGCGGTAGAAGCGTATAACTCCCTTCTTTCCAACGCCCTTTTCAGACAATGGCAGGTTAACCCCGTTGATGTCGCCGAACGGCACTGGAAAATAGCGATCTTTTCTCTCGCGGGTCAATCAAGCTTTTTACACGCTGACGCAGGAACTGTCGCCGCTGGAGTTGTACGTGAATTGCTGGTTCACGATCGCAACATAACACCGATGAATTTAGAAACTCGTCAGGCGACTTTTTCTCAGGGCTTTAGACAAGCAAGAGAAAACGGAGCGGATTATTTTATGTTGGTTTCTGTAACGGAAAACGAACGCGATATTTCAATAAAAGCGGAAGTTTTTGTAGGCAGAACAGGTTCCCCTGCCGGAACTTTTTACACTTACCGTACAGGCACTGACAGACTGCGAGACGCATCGCGCGGAATAATAACACAGCTTTCATCATCAATGCCGGCGCGCGGAAGGCTTTTAATCCGCAGGCAGGGACAGGCGCTGATCAACAAAGGGAGAGCCGATGGCATACAACTGAACGCCGTCTATGATGTCGTAAAACGCGGACGCCCTCAGACAGCGAATGAAGGGCTTGCCCTCCTCTACTCCAACGATGAACTTGTCGGCAGGCTTACAATCACCAGTGTAGATGAAGAAATAGCCATCGGAACTCTTGCTAGAAACGGCTTCTTTGATCGCATAGAGCCGGGAGACGAAATTATTTTTCAGAGCGGAAGAGCCGTCCAGCAAGCTACAGAGACAGCCGCAAATCCCGAATTACGCGCATTGCTGAGGTCTATACGGTAGGAAGGAGTTAGTGTGAAATATTATCATGAATTATAATAAAAAAACACTGGACAAACATTTCATTATTTTTCTTCTGTCTATATTTGTTATTTTCATTATTATATTACCATTATCCGTTATTTTGCTCTCTGACAATTTTAAACCTGATAGTTATTTTAAATTAAAATTAGAAAATGAAATAAAAAAGGACAGCCGTATTGTAAAATTATTTTCCTTTGAAAGAACAGTTGATGCTTCGGATCAGAATATATTTCATATTGGACTTGAATTAAAGGACGGCAAAAAAATTGTCGTTAGAGCAAGACAAAAATTTAGTAATATTGAGGGTATTGTAGAAATAGACAACTATAATGTTTGGAATTTAAAATTAATTCAATATTCAGCAACAAGAAACAGCATGTATATTACAAACGGAATACAAAGACAGTTTCTTGGTATTATGTTAGACAAAACAGATGATTATTTTATGATACTGGATAACTATATAGATTGTTATGATGAAATAAAATTACTTATAGAAAAAATATATAATGAAGAGCAAATACCTGTAGGTAAAGACGAAATTGATAAATGGTATATAACTGAAGAGAATAAATACGCATGGAATTGGTGGACAAGAATAGAAAATATAGATAAATGGGAAGATGAAGAATTAATAAACTATAGCGGATTTATTTTAATTAATGAAAAAGATAGAGCAAAAATTTATGTTGAAAAAATTGAAAGGGATGATTATTTATAAAAATCTTAGGTTGGTATACAATATATTAGATATGATGTAAAATGAAATTAACTGTCGGAGGCTTGTAATGAAAAAAAGATACCTGTTCGCGTTATTTATAGTTCTTTTGTTTGTTTCTTGTATAAAAAATGACATGAAACTATTAATAATGGATGAGAGTACTAAAAATTTTTTGAATAGTATCATCGTATGCAAGAATTACAATGCAAAAATAATTGACAAAAACGGTTATTGGATTATTGAAAATGCAAGCGAAGAAATGTTAGTAGATATTTTAATAATAATAAGATTAAAGCTAGACATTAGCGCAAACAATATTGCAAATGTTAATACAACCAGAACTTTCGAGGGCGGACCTTTTATAAGACAATATTTAAAAATAACACCGGGAAATGGTATAGAAATTGCTAAAGACACATCTGCTCTTACAAGGTTTGTATGGGATCCAACTCATCCAGATGCTATAAAAACAGGAGCTAAAGAAGGTTATGTTGAATTACCAAATGTGGATGTAGTGACCGAAAAAGTCGCTTTAGAAGCATATGGGCGTTTATATAGCGCTATTGCTGAATATTTAAAAGAAAATTATAATGTTTATGTACTATAGTTGTCGCTTCGTCTAACAGGGATTTTATATGTACGCTATCTTGAGAACGGCTAAAAAGGCATTATTTGATTTGAGGTGAATAAATGAACACAAAAACGCATCTTCATCTTGTAGAAAAAAGCATTTCTCCTCAAAAAACATTCAAAAATGTGATAAATAGGGTAACAAAACCGGAAAACGAAATAAAACCTTATTATTCTTCTGAAAATTCGATAATTTTTAATATGGATTGTTTGGAAGTTTTATCGCGGATTGGGGAAAATTCGCTCGATATGATCTTTGCCGATCCGCCTTATATGTTGTCAAATAACGGATTTACCTGTCAGAATGGGAGAATGGTTAATGTCAATAAAGGCAAATGGGATGAAAGCAAGGGGTTTGAAGAAGATACAAAATTCCATGACACATGGATAGCCGCTTGCAAAAAAGCGCTTAAACCCGAAGGCACTATATGGATTTCCGGGACATACCACAGTATTTATCAATGCGGCTATTTACTTCAAAAAAATGGTTTTCATATTCTTAATGATATTTCATGGTTCAAACCAAATGCCGCTCCCAATTTAAGCTGTCGCTTCTTTACCGCTTCTCACGAAACGCTCCTTTGGGCGCGAAAAGACAAAAAAGCAAAACATACGTTCAATTATGACGAAATGAAAAACGGACTTTTCCCCGAAGACAAGATGAAAAAAGAAAACACACAAATGAGATCGGTGTGGTCTATCCCGACGCCCAAAGACGGAGAAAAAACATTCGGGAAACATCCGACGCAAAAGCCGTTGGACTTGCTGGTACGGATTATAAAAGCTTCAACAAATTCAGGCGGCATAATTTTTGATCCTTTTAACGGCGGCGGTACTACAGGGGTTGCTACGGCATTAGTGGGCAACAGGTACTACATAGGAGCCGAAATAGACGCGAACTATTGCGAATTAACGGTTAAAAGATTTTTACAAATTGAAAAAGAGACTGTGGTTCATGAAAATATTGGGTGAGGTTTATAAAAATCAACATACCCCGCCGCAGAGCAACGGGGTATGTTGTTCTCGAGAGGTATTTGGACTCGGGTTTAATACCTTTATAACCGCCCCAGAGGGGGCGGGGTATTAAACCCTCGCCACGAATAAAACTTATGGAAATTAACTGGAAAAAGAATACTGCCCTCTTTTTAATAGGTCAAACTCTATCATTTTTTGGCACGATGATAGTGCAATATGCTATTATATGGCATGTAACGCTTAAATCCCAATCGGGAACAATGATGACTTTGTTTATAATCGCAGGCTTTCTCCCGATAATATTCATTTCGCCGTTTGCCGGTATTTGGGCTGACAGGTATAACAAAAAATATGTTATAAATATAGCCGATGGCGCTATATCGTTTTTCAGTTTAATTGTAGCGATTTTCCTTATTTGCGGAATTGAGAATTATGTGATTTTGCTTGTTTGCGCTTTTGCCCGTTCTATCGGGCAGGGAGTGCATAATCCTGCGGTCAGCTCTTTGATTCCCCAAATAGTTCCAAAAGAACATCTGACAAGGATAAACGGTTTTCAGAGCAGTATACAATCGGCTGTTAATTTAAGCAGTCCTATTTTAAGCGGAGCGTTGATGACTCTCGCTCCTCTGCATACGCTGTTCTTTTTGGATGTCATAACCGCCATTATCGGCATTAGCATTGTTTTATTTTTTGTAAAAGTTCCCAAAGCAGAAGTAACAGAAAACCGAAGTCCCGAACAAAAAGGATCAACTTATTTTCATGAGCTAAAAGAAGGGTTGGAATATATAAAAAAGCACAGCTATATATTGTTATTGATTATTCTTCCGTGTATTTATCTTTTTTTATTTACTCCTGCAGGGCTGTTAAAGCCTCTTCAAACGGCAAGAAATTTTGGAGCTGATGTTTGGCGTCTTAGCGCGATAGAAATTTTCTTTTGGCTTGGCACGATGTCAGGCGGTATTTTGATAGGGATATGGGGCGGTTTCAAAAATCGTATATACACTGTATCGCTCTCCATTTTTTTGAGTGGATTATTGGCGCTCGGATTAGGATTTGCGCCTTCTTTTTGGATATACATCGTTATCATGGTATTATTGGGACTGGTACAACCGCTGTTCGGCGCTCCAATAATGGCTTTATTGCAGAGTTCTGTTGAGCCTGCTTTTATGGGCAGGGTTATGTCGGTTGTTTCAATGTCAATCAGTATTATAAATCCGCTGGGCATTGCCGTTTTTGGACCTCTCGCGGATAAAATTTCAATAAATACACTTCTTATAATAACAGGTATACTTTTATCGCTGTTGTGTATTCCAATGCTAGCAAGTAAAACGCTTAGAGAAGCTGGAAGAAGCCATTTGCAAGTTAAAACAAAAACTGTTAATGATTAAAATAAATCATCCTTTGTTATCCCCCATTCATTCATTCTTTCAGGAGGCACTCTAAAATAAAACCAATTTTTTTCATCTTTTACCATATTTTTACCACATAATTCTCCCATTATATCATCATTATTTTCCCATCCAGAACATTGAGTCAGACATTTCTTTAGTTCTAGAGTCTTCGTTTCAAATTCCTTATCAATTTCAATAATTTTATTTACAAATAATTCTTTATTTTCTATTTCACAATACATAATAACATCATTTATTCTATCTCGTCTTCCCAAATCGTTTATGTACTCTTCAATAAGATAATTCTTTGCCTGAAACATAGGCTTCCATCTTTCAAGCCACATATTTATAAAAATATAGAAACCTTCGTTTATATGTTTTTCAAGATATTTTTTTTCATTTGGGTAGAAATGCCTTACGTTAATATATTCTAAATAAGTCATGTTTTATAATATACCTTTTTTAGCAATTTCAAAATGCTTGATAAAATATCTTTTAAATTTTCGAGTGTATTTTTTTATCTTATTATCACACAATATTATGTAAAAATTTACATCGTTATATGCACCAACTGCATTAAAAAAGTAAAAACATTGTTCGTCAAATGAATCGCTTTTTTCCCATGTTGTCATTATATTTTTATACTCATAATCAAAAATATAATCATCAAATTTATCGTGCATTTGTTCACAAAATTTATTAATGCAAAATATTTCCTTACAATTTTTATTTAAAATATCCGGTATATTTTTTTCAATTAGGTTCATTTCAAAATCATTTGCTACATTTATCATAACTATATATTCTTTATCTTTACTTATAAAAGTTTCATAATTTATTTCATCAATTGAGACAATGGTTAACAATCTATTCCCATTATATATCGTTTCCATTTCCTCTCCCTATTCTCTGCTCTTATCTTATCTTATTCGTTTTTATTCGTGTAATTCGTTCTATTCGCGTAATTCGTTGATTCTTCTTCCTGTTCTCTCTCAATACACCATCGCGGACAAAACAGCCTCTATCCACGCATTCGCTTCCATAAGATGAACAGACCTTATCGACAAAAACTCTCTTAACGCTTCACGGTAATGTCTTGTGTAGTACAGCGACTGACCAAGATAAAAACGGGCACGGGTTTCTATTTCTCTTGTGCGGGGCAGAGATAAATACTGCTGTAAACTGATACGCGCGGCATCCCATTCAAACTTTACAAAATGTTCGCTGACAATTTGAAAAAGAGCGGAATCTTCGCCGCCTGTAGGAGCGACAAGGTCAACCGCGAAAACACGGGGGCGTTTCAGCGGCAGAGGCTCTTTGGCAGGCATTTGAGTATCACGGAGCATGCTTTCAGAGGAGGGACTTAACGGAGTCTGCTCAGGAATTTCTGTAAGAAAAAAAGTTTCCGGCAAAGTGTTGCGTAACGTCAGTATCGGCAGAGGTATCGGGCGCAGAGAGCGTTCTGTTGCCTGATCGGCGTATATCGTTACGGCGGAAATAGTCGAATTAATTCCGGGCTTTACCCCCATATTGCCGCTGAAAATTTCATCTTCATAAATTACAGTGTAAAACCATGATATTCCCGGAACAGGAAAATCAACAAACGGAGAAGTTATTCCCGATTGCACCATAACGGCGTTAAGCAAATCCTGAGGATAGCGGACAGGCTGTCTGCTTCGGTAAAGAATGGCGTTTCTGCGAGGTCCGGTTGTATCAAAGGTAATGACTACCCTGTCGCCGTCCTGATTTGCCCTTAAATTGGAAATGCCTAAAATAGGCTCAGAACTCTGCGCTGTGGGCGGACGAGCTTCAACAACAGCCGAGCCTTCTTCCTGAGCTTGCGCCGGGTGTAAACTTGTGCTGTTTATCCGAGGGAGAATAATGTCGTAGCGCTGTCCAGATGTATCGCTTGCCGCTACAAAATAATAGAGGTTTTCCATGTCATCGGTATCATCAATATAATATTGCTCTCCGTACCTTACAACGACAGGTCTGATATTCGCAGGAATAGTGCCGCTAAAAGGACGCGCCGATCTGAAAATATAGACGGGTCCGTAAGCGTCGGGAGAATCTACCCATGTAAGCCTTATCAGGTTATTTCTTGCCTCTACTCTTATCTGCGAAACATAGGGCACATAATCCCTGTTTTGGGCGGCAATTCCTATTGGAAACGCCAAAATTAGAGTAAAAATTATCAGAATAACCTTTTTCATCCTATTTATAGTTTAATCCTCATATTGCAATCTGTAAAGACCTGAATAAAAACCATCTCGCGCCACAAGTTCCTCGTGGCTCCCCTCCTCGGCAAGCCGCCCGTTGGAAAGAACCAAAATACGGTCTGCGTCCCTTATCGTAGAAAGCCTGTGCGCGATAACAAAGGAAGTTCTGCCCGCAAGCACTTTCTTTATCCCAAGCTGAATAAGCCGCTCTGTCTCGGTATCTATTGAGCTTGTCGCTTCATCAAGAATGACTACACGAGGATTGTGCGCGACAACACGAGCGAAACTTATAAGCTGTCTCTGCCCTGTAGAAATATTCGCCGCCCCTTCTGAAAGCACGGTTTTGTAACCGTCGGGAAGGCGCGAAATAAATTCATGCGCGTAAACTGTTTTTGCCGCCGTGATAATTTCTTCCTGCGAAAGCTCAAGACCGAGGCAGATGTTTTCTTCTATCGTTCCCGAAAACAAAGTTACATCCTGCATAACCGGCATTATCGACTGGCGAAGTTGATTAAGGGGAATATTTTTGACAGGGACGCCGTCAAGACGGATTTCACCTGAGTCTATGTCCCAAAGACGGGCAAGAACATTGATGATCGTTGTCTTTCCCGCTCCTGTATAGCCGACAATAGCCGCCATTTCTCCGCCCTTTACGGAAAATGTTAATCCCTTTAATACGTCCTCTCCCTTTTTATAAGCAAAACAAACATTGTCAAATTCGACATTGCCCCGCACTTCCTTAATGTCATTCGTTCCGCTATCGGGAATATGTTCATCCGTATCCATTAGCTTAAAAATCTTTTCCCCTCCTGCCATGGCGGATTGGAGCATAGTGTACTTTTCGGCAATGTCCGTTACAGGGTGGAAAAACATTTGAACAAGATTGATGAACGCTATCAGAACGCCAAGGGAGATCGAGAGGGAAAAAACCATTTTACCCCCGACAACAATTACCGCCGCCATGGTAAGAATAGAAAACCATTCAACGATTGGTCTGAATGTAGCGAAGACATACATTTCTTTAAGGTTCGCGTCAAGAAATTCATTGTTGCCGTTTTGGAATTCTTTTGTGCTTTTTCTTTCCTGCCTGAAAAGCTGAACAACTTGTATGCCTGCAAGGCGTTCGGCAAGGTAGGCGTAAACTTTTGAGGATGCGGTCCTCTGTTTTCGGAAAGCGTCGCGCGCTTTTACACGGCTAATTAGCGTAACGACTAAAACAGGCGGAAGAGTGATAAGAACCACGGTAGCCATTTGCGGAGAAAGAATAAACATGGTTACAATAGAGCCTGCCATTATCGATATGTCTTTAAGGAAAGCGACAAGTACGGTTGTAAAAAACTCGTCCATTGTAGCGACATCGCTTGTTAATCGCGTAACAAGCCTGCCTACGGGGTTACGTGAAAGAAAGGATGTGGATTGTGAGAGTGTTTTAGTGAAGAGCCCAAGGCGAATATCTTTCATTACCTTCTGTGTCATAAGGTTTGCCGTCCATGTCTGAAAGAAAGTAAAAGCGAACACAAGGGTAAGCACGATAAAATAGATAATACAGCCATGTACCAAAAAAGAAATATTTTTTCCTAAAAGCGCTTTGTCGATAATTTGCTGTTGTAACACGGGAATAAAAAGTTCCCCAAGAGTGGAAACGACAAGAGCCGCAATCGTAAGAACAACCAGAGTTTTGTAAGGTTTTAGGTAAGAAAGAATACGAGCGACAATTCTGCCGTCGTATTCTTTTGTTACATCGTCTGTATCAAAATAACTTTCAGCCATTTTGCCTCTCCGTCTGCGGCTCCAGTCTCTGAAAAGCCGCCATGCGGCTATAGAAACCGTCTTGCGCTACAAGCTCTTCCGGAGTGCCGTATTCGCTCATCTTCCCCTTGTCTAAAACAAAAATCTTATCCGCGTATTTAAGCGTTGAAACACGGTGTGAAATTATAATTGTCGTGCGTCCCTTCCGCTCCTTTCTAAGCGTCTCCAATATTTTTCTTTCGGTCTCATTGTCAACGGCGGAAAATGAATCATCCAGTATTAAAAACTCGCTTTCCATTACGGCGGCTCTCGCGATTGCCGTCCTCTGCTTCTGTCCGCCGGAGAGCGTTAAGCCCCTCTCCCCTACCAGTGTGTCCTTTCCCTGCTGAAAACTTAACATATCTTTTTCTAACGCGGCGAAAATAACCGCCTTGTCTACCACATTCATAGTCTGTCCCTCAGAGGGCGTATCATTTGTTTCTAAACCGTAAGAAATATTATTTGCTATTGAGTCAGAAAAAAGATAACTGTCCTGAGGGCTTACGGCAAAAAGTTTTCGCAAATCTTCAAGAGACCAGTCATGTATATCAAGACCGAAAACACGAACGGCTCCCCGCGGCGGATCAAGCATTCGCGTAAATGTTTTTATCAGCGTAGTTTTTCCTGAGCCTGTCCTTCCCATTATACCCAGCCATTGTCCGCGCTTTATTTTTAGGTTTATTCCGTCAAGAGCCGAATCAGAATGGGAATCTTTGCTACTTTCGTCTGAGCTTTCAGCGGCGTTATACGAAAACTTTAAATCAACCAGTTCGAGGGCAGGGATAGCATCATCCGGTTCCGCTGAAGACGGGTTATCGCTGTCCTTAATTGAGGGCGGCGTATTGAAAATTTCGTTTATCCTGCCCAAACTTACCGCTCCGCGCTGGATCATGTTCACCATAAATCCCGCTCCCATAAGAGGCCAGATCAGCATGCTTAGATAGCGGAACATTGCGACAAGACTTCCCGGCGTCATCTGATCATTGATAACACGCACGCCGCCGATTGCGAGCATGATTAAAATCGTAAGACCGGAAAGAAATTGAACAAACGGAAAGAAAAAACCAAAAAGGCGCACAAGCTCCATGTTCGCCTTACGGAAGTCATCGTTGGAATCGGAAAACTTTTTTATGAACCACCACTCTTTAACAAAAGATTTAATTACCCTTACCCCTGCGAATGTTTCCTGCGCGTTATCGCTTACCTTTGAATAAGTTTCCTGTACGGTGCGGAATTTTTTGCCTACCATACTGCCAAAAAAAAGTATCAACAGCGTAACAAGGGGCAGTGGAA
This sequence comes from Treponema sp., assembly GCA_031254315.1. Classification (GTDB taxonomy): domain Bacteria; phylum Spirochaetota; class Spirochaetia; order Treponematales; family Breznakiellaceae; genus WQXQ01. The sequence goes on along the minus strand of JAIRUQ010000120.1, from coordinate 663 downwards.
TAATCGAATAAATAGCGGAACTCGCGTCCTGAATAAAAATAATGATAAGAATCGCTGTCGCCATAAAGAAAAAATCAAAAAGAGCGACAACGCCCATGCCGATAGACATTCGCACGGCGTGAAGATCGTTAATCGAGCGCGCCATAAGATCGCCAATTTTGTATTTCTGGTAAAAATCCCAAGACATTTTCTGCAGATGGTTAAATAAATTTTCGCGTAACTCAGCTTCTATCCGTCTTGAAGAGCCGTTGATAAAATAACGCCACATAAAGCGACCCGCCGAAACAAGCGCCATAATGCCAATCATCCACAGGCAGAGGATAATTATTTTGCGCCACTGAAAAGCGCCGTCGGCGATAAGGTCAACCGCCACGCGGATAAACTGCGGAATGGCAATCTGAGCCGCGTCAACAATAATAAGACAAATAATGCCAAAGATGTACTGGTTTTTGTAACGGGACAGGAACGGAAGAAGGGATTTATATTCTTTAAGGGATATATGAGGGCGGCTCATAATCTCTTTTTGGCTTCTTCCTGCTTCTTTAGATCGGTCTCAAGTTTTGTTGACCAGATAGCTAATTTTTTCTTTATTTCCTGAGAGTCTTCATTTTCAGCAAGAACAATGTGCAGACGCCGCAGAGCGCCCAAAAAATTTATTCCGGT
>JAIRUQ010000076.1 GCA_031254315.1 Treponema sp. | reverse complement strand
TTGTCGCTAACCTTTAAATTCTCGCTTGTAATATTTATGCCTTTTTCTTTAAGAGCCTTAATCTCGCCCGTTAAATGTTCAATATCAACTACCATTCCCGGACCCATCACGTTTACCGTGTTGTCGCGAAGGATTCCCGATGGAAGAAGGTTCAGTATGAATTTGCCTTTTTCATTTATGACTGTATGCCCTGCGTTGTTGCCGCCCTGATAACGGCAGATAACATCAAATCCGCCTGACAGCAAATCCACCATGCGACCTTTTCCCTCGTCTCCCCAATTTATACCGACTATTGCGGTTAACATAAATTCATCTCCTATACCGTTATATTAACTTCCGCACCCAGAAGTTCTTTGTTAGCGTCAATAACAGTTTTAACATCGGGCAAAAATTCTTCGGTCTGTTCTTTTGCCCTGCCTGTAAACTGCTCCGCTCGCATAATGTTGTCAATTTCATTTTTGGTTAAATTGAAATCTACATCGTTCAAAATGCGCGTAATCAAATCATTTTCTCCGCCGTCCAGCTTTATTTTTTTCGCCGCAGACATTGAATGAACTCGTATTCGTTCATGGAGCGCCTGTCTGTCGCCGCCTTTTTTAACGCAGTACATTAAAATATTTTCAGTTGCCATAAAAGGTAATTCTTCGGTTAAATGTTTTTCTGTTATTTTGGGATAAACTGTAAGACCGCCAACTATATTGATAATAAGCGATAAAATAGCGTCTGTAGCAAGAAAAGCCTCAGGGACGGATATGCGCTTGTTAGCTGAATCATCGAGGGTGCGCTCAAGCCATTGCGCGCTTGCGGTCAGAGCGGGATTAAGCGCATCCGTCATGACGTATCGCGCAAGGGAAGCAATGCGCTCGCTTCTCATCGGGTTTTTTTTGTACGCCATCGCGCTTGAGCCGACCTGCCCGTCTTCAAACGGTTCGTCAACTTCTTTTAAGTGCGATAACAGCCTGACATCGTTTGAAAATTTATACGCGCTCTGCGCTATTCCTGACAGCACAGACAGAGTGTAATAATCGATTTTTCTTGAATATGTCTGACCGCTGACAGGGTACACTTTTTCAAAACCCATTTTCTGCGCGATCTTTTGTTCCAGCTCTTTTACTTTGCCGTGATCGCCGTCAAACAGCGTGAGAAAACTCGCGCCTGTTCCTGTTGTTCCCTTACAGCCAAGTAATTTTAGTTTACCTAACATAAAATCAAGGTGCTCAAGATCGAGTAACAAATCCTGAATCCATAATGTCGCGCGTTTTCCTACGGTTGTTGGCTGAGCCGCCTGAAAGTGAGTGTAGGCAAGACACGGCAGAGCTTTATATTTTTCGGCAAAATCGCATAACTTCGCAATGGCGTTTATGATCAGTTTTTTTATCAACAGCAATGCGGCTCTCTGGAGAATAATGTCCGTATTATCGCCGACATAGCAGGAAGTCGCTCCAAGATGAATGATCGGCGCGGAAGTAGGGCATTGTTCGCCGTAAGCGCGAATGTGCGCCATAACATCGTGCCTTGTCTCCCGCTCTATTTTTGCCGCCCTTTCGTAATTTATATCGCTGATATGCGCTTTCATCTCGGCGATCTGCTCCGCGCTGATGTTAAGCCCTAGTTCTTTTTGGCTTTCGGCAAGAGCGATCCAAAGCTTGCGCCATGTGGAGAATTTATTGTCGTCAGAAAAAATATTCTGCATCTGCGCACTCGCGTATCTTTTGCACAGAGGATTTTCATATTTATCGGACACTTTTATACCTCCTTGGCGTTTTGTAAGCGGATTTCATCCTGTTATCTTTCTTAAACATTCGTTATAAATATCAGATGTCTTTGCTAAAATATCATCAGGCACATTGTTAAATTGCATCTCTCCGTTTACTTTGTTATTGAGAAGCCAGTCTCTTACAAATTGTTTGTCATAACTTTTGGGAGAGATTCCTTCTTTATATTCGGAAAGACTCCAGAACCTGCTTGAATCAGGCGTTAAGACTTCATCGGCAATAACAAGAGCGCCGCTTTCATCAATACCAAATTCAAATTTTGTGTCGGCGATTATTATTCCCTTGTTATACGCATAATCGTAACAGGTATTATAAATATTCATACTGATATTTTTTATTCTGTCCGCAAGTTCCGCACCAATAGCGTCCTTCACATTCTGAAACGAAATATACTCATCATGCCCGACATGCGCTTTTGTCGAAGGGGTAAAAAGCGGAGTCGCCAATTTTTCAGCTAACTTATAATCGCCTTCTATCTTCTGACCGCAAAATTCCTGCTTTTTGGAATATGCTTCCCACATATTACCAAACATATATCCCCTAACAATAAATTCAAACGGGAGTATTTTAAGTTTTTTCACTAAAATCGTGCGACCTTCAAATTCGCTGTTTTGAAAATGTTCAGGCATATCTTTAAGGTTACTCGATATAATATGATTTGGAATAATATTTTTGGTGAAATCAAACCAAAACAGAGAAACGGCGTTCAAGACTTTTCCTTTGTCCGCAACAGGCTTGGATAAAATCACGTCAAAAGCTGAAATCCTGTCCGTTGTAACAATAACCAATTTGTCATCAGAAATTTCGTATACTTCCCGTACTTTTCCGCTAATAACTTTCTTCACTTTTTATTTCCTCTCATAACTTATTCCCCTGCGTGTTTGATTCCCAAAATTTCCAGTTCTTTTTCGTTTAAGCCAACGCCGCGAAGCATTAACCTGTTTCCTTTTAAACTTTCAATTGAGTTGATCCCCATGCCGCCCATCATCTCTTTTATTTCGTGTTGCCATGCGACCATCAGGTTGACAAGGCGTTTGTACCCGATTTCCGGATTAAGACGCTTTACAAGTTCCGGCACTTGCGTCGCTATTCCCCAGTTGCATTTTCCTGAATGACAGCTTCTGCACAAGTGACAGCCAAGTGCGAGTAACGCTCCCGTCGCTATATACACGCAATCCGCTCCCAGCGCGACGGCTTTAATAATATCCGCGCTTGAGCGAATACTTCCCCCCGCAATAATAGAAACATTATCACGGATGCCTTCGTCGCGCAGACGCTTGTCAACGCTTGCAAGGGCGAGTTCAATCGGAATACCGACATGGTCGCGTATGCGAGTAGGTGCGGCTCCCGTACCTCCGCGAAAACCATCAAGCGAAATAATGTCTGCGCCGCTTCTTGCGATACCGCTTGCGATAGCGGAAACGTTATGAACAGCGGCAATTTTTACAATCACAGGCTTTGTGTAATTTGTCGCTTCTTTTAGAGAGTAAACAAGCTGGCGTAAATCTTCTATTGAATAAATATCGTGGTGCGGAGCCGGAGAAATAGCATCGCTTCCTTCGGGGATCATTCTGGTACGTGAAACATCGCCGACAATTTTCGCACCGGGCAAATGTCCGCCGATACCGGGTTTCGCTCCCTGCCCCATCTTAATTTCTATCGCAACGCCACTGTTCAAATACTGAGGATGAACACCGAAACGCCCCGAAGCTACCTGCACAATGGTATTTTTCCCGTAACGGTAAAAGTCTTCATGCAAGCCGCCCTCTCCGGTGTTATACAAAATGCCAAGTTCCTCTGCGGCGCGAGCAAGGCTCTCGTGCGCATTGTAACTAAGCGAGCCGTAGCTCATCGCTGAAAACATCACCGGCATTGACAGCGCCAACTGGGGCGAAAGATTATTTCTAATACGCCCGTCAGTACCACGCTCAATGTACTGAGGTTTGGAACCGAGAAAAACTTTTGTCTCCATCGGCTCACGGAGCGGATCAATAGAAGGGTTTGTTACCTGAGAAGCGTTTAAGAGAATTTTATCAAAGTACACGGGATATTCTTCCGGGTTGCCCATGCTTGAAAGCAAAACGCCGCCTGTACTCGCCTGACGGTAAAGTTCGTTGATTGTTCTGCCTGTCCAGTTTGTGTTCTCTTTATAGGTATTGCCGCTCTTCACAACCTTAAGCGCGCGAGTCGGGCAGAGCGCGACACAGCGGTGGCAGTTTACGCACTTCGCGTCATCGCAAACCATTTTGTTTGAATTTTCAAGGTACTCATGCACTTCGTTGGCGCACTGGCGTTCACAGGCGCGGAAGACAATACATCTGTCATAATTTCTGGCTATCTCGTAGTCGGGGTATAAAAAATTTACTGCCATTACACCACGCCTCCGTTCAAGTGAACAATTACAGGCTGTCCGCCCTTGGGCGACCATACCGTATCTAAATCCGGCTGAATAATTCTAATCGCGGCTTCTTCGCTTGCAATATATACCGTATCACCCTTTTCTCCAACAACCATACTGCGCAGTTTTAATCTGTCGTTAAGCGCCATAACCCCGCCTTCAAAACCAACAAGTATTGAAAACGGACCTGTTATTAACTGCGCGGAAAACATTATGCGCAAATACTCGTGCGTTTCTTTTTCTTCAGGTGTCATGCGCTCAATGGTCTGCCAGAAAGGAGCGGCAATGACAGAGGCGATTTCCTTAAACTCAAGCCCTTTTTTTCTGTGCAGATAATCTACTATATAAGTGATAACTTCAGTATCTGTTTGGAGCGTACATGTGTAGCCGTACATTTCAATCGCGCGGCGGTTTGCGTCATAAGAGGATATTTCCCCGTTATGCACAACCGAATAGTCCAAAAGCGCGAAAGGATGCGCGCCGCCCCACCAGCCCGGCGTGTTGGTTGGGTAGCGTCCGTGGGCGGTAAAGCACCAGCCCTCATAGTCCTCCAAGCAGTAAAACCGCCCAACATCTTCGGGGAAACCGACCGCCTTAAAAACCCCCATATTTTTGCCGCTGGAAAACACATACGCGCCGTCAATTTTTGTATTTACGCGGAAAACGCATTTGGCGGTAAACTCGCGCTCATCAAGCTGGCTTTCAAACAGTTTTGTAGGCAGAGGCGTAACAAAATACCGCCAGATCAGCGGCTCATCTGTGATTGCCTTAATTTTTCTTGTAGGTATTTTTGAAAGGTTGATAATATCAAAATGTTCTTCTAAGAATATCTCACATTCTTTTTTTGAGGACACAGAGTCATAAAAAATATGAAAGGCATAATAGTCCTTATATTCGGGATAGATTCCATAAGCCGCAAAGCCGCCGCCCAGCCCATTAGAGCGATCGTGCATTACAGAAATGGATTTAATGATGCCTTCTCCGCTCATACGTTTTCCGGCTTTGTTAATAACACCGGATATGGCGCAACCGGACGGTATTCTTACCTGTCCCTCTCGATGCATAAAACCTCCAAAATAAGACAAAAAAAGACGTTTACCGACAAACCGGACTCAAGGTCAATTTATCGATAAACGCCTTTGTTCATCAAAATGACTATAAAACGAAATCAAGCCGAATGTCAAGCCGTAAACTTCACATTTAGCGTTTCTCAGGCGGGTTTTTTATGAAAATACTCCGAAAACAGGCGATCTTCATGACAAATATGGTTGATCCACCAATCTTTAAGGAATTCCAGAAACTCAGAAGGGTCCTGATCCCAGATACTCTTTTTACTGACCGAGAGCAGTTTTTGGGTCAATTCATTATGCAGTTCATGGTGCTGTTTTAATCCGGGAAAGCCAAACTTTTTTTGAAAATCTTCTTCAATCTGAAAATGAACCCGCGTATATTCATAGATCATTGTGCTTATAGGCTTAAGTAATTCTTTACCGTGTCTATGTTGCATTCCAAAATAGAATGAATTGATAGTGGAAACAATCCCCCTGTGATGTTCGTCAATAATCGGTATTTTTAATTCGTATTCAGGCTTCCATACAATAAGAAGATTGTGATTTAACCATATATCCAGAACTTCGTTATCAGCCATATAATTAAGCATTCTCCTATACATACGAAAACTTCTAAAAACTTTCGTTTCTAGAAGTCCCCATACCTCTCACTATAACGGCGCATTTTATAAAACACGCCGCTAATTTTCTCTCCTCTTAATCAACCTTGAAGCGAGAAACTTCTCTTGTCAATGTTTCAATACCGTCACGGTTCTTTCCGCTTATCTCGTTTACATGATGTACTGCAACGTTGATCTGATCCGCGCCCGAAGCCATTTCGTTCATACCGGAGGTGATTTCTTGAGTTACCTTTTCAAGGTTTTGGCTCTCCTGCACGACTTCTTTCGCCCCGCTCATCATTTCTTCTGTGCTACTTGTTACCTGACGCGTGATCTCATTTAAGTTCTCTATTCCTTCAAGTATCTGCTTACTTCCTACTCCCTGCTCTTCCATCGCGTTTCTGATTGTTTCTTCCTGATCCGCTACAGTCTTTACGCTGGAGTCAATCGCTTCAAACTTGCTTAGTACATTTTCTGTAGATTTCGTGATCTTGTCGATAGACTCTTTTATCTTCTTTAATACCGTACCAATTGTTTTTGATTGCTCGCTGGAACTTTCAGCAAGTTTGCGGATTTCATCAGCGACAACCGCAAAGCCCTTGCCGGCTTCACCTGCATGCGCCGCCTCAATAGCGGCGTTCATTGAAAGCAAGTTTGTCTGACTGGCTATGTTTTCCATTACAGCGTTGATTTCTAACAGACCTTCGGACTCACGCGCAATTTCTTGAATATCTTGCGACACATCCTGCAGTCCTGTTCTTCCTACCTCAGAAGCGCCGAGAAGCGTCTTTACGTTATCTCCGTTCTTTATAAGCGTTTCAGTAACAGAGCGAATATTGGCTACCATTTGTTCGATGGCAGATGACGACTGAGAAATATTGGAACTCTGACTTCCTACATGCGTGTCAAGTTTATTCAGGTTTCCGACAAGTTGTTCCATAGTCGCGTTAGTTTCCGTAACACTGGCGCTCTGATTGATGACACGCCCCTTGATGCTCTGAATATTTGCGGTAATTTCGTTTACTGCCGCCGCTGTCTCATTCATGTTACTCGCAAGATCACTTCCAATATCGGTCAAATTCTTCGCTTCATTTTTGATAGTTATTATAAGTTTTTTGATTTTTTCCAAAGTCTGGTTGAAGTATTTCGCCAAAGAGCCAATTTCGTCTTTTGAGGTAACATTGATGCTTTTGGTCAGGTCTCCTTCACCTTCGGAGATGTCTTTAAGGGTACTTGTTACTCCGATAATCGGCTTGACAATGGAGGTGGTAACAAAGAAGGTGATAACCGCAATAACGACCAAAAGGATAACCGTAAAAATGATTGCCATCTTCATCGTAGCATAAATCGGTCTTTTTATTTCGTTTACGGGGACAATAACAGTAACGCACCATGGAGTGCTTATATCGGTGATTTCAATGGGCTGATATATTTGATGGACATCGGATTTCATGGTTGCCGAATAATTGTCTAACATAATGGAGTTCCCGTTCTCACCGCCGTTTTTAATCGCTTGAACTACACGGGGAAGTTCATCGCCCAGCAATATCTTTTCCTTTTCATTGGTAGCAATATTATCCCCGACCCTTTCCTGATCAAAATGCCCCAAAATGGTACCGTTATTTGAATATACCCCGGCGGCTCCTGCGCCGTTATATATTTTTTTCATTATCTCATCGACTATGGTCTGCATGGCACTTACATAGTTGATCCCTACTAGTCCTACAAGCCTTCCGGCTCTGTTTTTTATAGGGAATATGGAGGAAACAACAGGGACATTTCCACGACCAAAAGTTTCCCTCCAAATGGGATCCGCAAGGATGGGTTTATCGGTCATACTTGACAAATACCCTTGCCAGCCGTCATAGCCGTCTGCTGAAAAATCCTCTACATTACCCGTTAGCCTTTTGGTAAGATAAACCTTGTATTGTCCCCCAAGACGGGCATCATAAGTGTCGATAGTATTGGGAAGCCATGCTGTCCAAACGCCTTGAATATTTTCATTTTGCGTAACAACACTCAATAGAATGTCACTAAACATGGTTCGCCGTAAATTTTCCGCAGTAGTCTCGTAATCGCTGAATATCTTGGAAAGTAAATTGGTATAATCGGTGTAAACTTCTGTCCGCCTCCGGATTTCACTTGCCGAAGAGGTGGCTAGTTCGTCAGCGTATTCAAACGCTGACTTTGTCTGCATACTGCTGGATCGCAAAAGGGTAAAAACCAGCACTATCGCAACCGATGCCAGCACCATAACAAGAATGATCAGTATTAATTTAACTTTAAGACCCATAAAAAAATCCCCCTTTAGTACCGGCGTACAAGTATACTAAATATTAATAATAGTATAGATTCTGTTGTCATGACCGCTAACACAGTCATTTTTATTACATATTACATAACAAGAACCGGTAATCATAAAATGCTAGTTGTAAACTCCTTTTATGCTTGAATTTTAATATATTTTATGTAATTTTGTCAAGAATAAATTATTATTATTGTAATTTTCATTAATAAATCTATTTCATATTATACATATATGTTTACTATGTTATTATATTTTAAGCCTGAAATATCTCCCTTTTTCCGGTATGCGAAATGTTTTGATAAATTAGAACAGATGTGTTATATTATTAGTTTAGAACATTTGTTCTAGAAAACTCTTTAGAAAGGATGGTTTTAAAATGAAGAAAGCGTCCATTTTATTGCTGGTCATCGCTCTTGCGGGCTTTGCCCTTGGCTCCTGTGTAAAGGAAGTTATTACCTACTGCCCATTCTGCGGTCAAGCTAATCTCAAGGAAGTGTCGGATTATGACAAGGGGACTGGTTTAACTTCAATCTACTATAAATGTCAGAATTCAAACTGCGGTAGGAAATTTGGCGCAGGTAAACTGTAAGGATTAACACAGGGGGTTTAAAATGAAAAAATATATTATTACGTTGACAATTGTCATTGCCGGTCTTTTTATCGCTGGTTGCGTGGTTGACCATGTTTTCTATTGCCCGTATTGCGGTTCTGCCGGTTTAACCGAAGAACCGGCTGGCGTTTACAAATGTAACAACTCCTCGTGCGGTAAAACATTCGGCGCAAAAGAATTGTAAGATAAGTATGAAAAAATACTATCTCTTAATTTTTTATTTATCTTACTAGTATCATGCGCTATAGATAAAGATAAAATTTCATGTAATTTTACTGATGAAATTATCTTATGTTTTATAAATAATATTAATGAAATTGAAGACAAAATATATTTCAAAGATATAGGACATGAATATAGAACTTTTTGGGGAAATGAGAATGATTTTTTTGAATATTTAAATAAATTAATATTCACGGATTTGGTATTCAATAAAAATACTTTTTTAAAGAAATATAATAATTTTATAAACATTATTCCAGAAGAATCAAATACTATTTTTTTAGAATATCCAGAAATAAAAGATAATGGATATAAATATTATGTCAATTTTATTATTTTTTTACATATTATTGTTTATGAAAATATTGATAATATAAATAAAGAGAGATTGGTAAATGATGACATCGAAAATATTAATAAACAAAAAATAAAAAAAATAGAATCGATGTTTAAAAAAGAGGATATTGATATAGTTGATAAATATGCCGAATTAATAATTACAATTTTAGAATGAGCCTCCGCGGTATCTTAAACTTTTAGTTATATCAAGCGGAGGCTCGTTCGAGAGGAAATTTATTATACCGTCTGGTTTAATACAAACCTTCAAATATTTTGGTTTGTTTCAGCCGGAGCAGAG